>JBNLAL010000072.1:0-7013 GCA_050302115.1 Gammaproteobacteria bacterium
TTATTTATTAAATGATCATGTTAATTCTTTTTCGGTTTCTTTAATTCGACATGTTTAACGACCGGACAACTTGAATTCGCTACTTTCCTGACTTCCTTCAATTTTTCATAAAGCTCCTTACCACGTTGGTTATCCCTGAAAAACGCACCTTTTTCACCTGGCATAGCCTTGTTTCTTTCATATGTAGTACCTTCTTCATATTCAGTGAACGTCATTTGAGAACGTATTGAATCGTACTTACATGCACATGTATAAAGGTTATCATCCGTTTGCCCTCCCAGTTCGACCATACAATTTAATACATGACGTACAGTTTCATCGGTGGGATATTCATTGGCATGGACAGAAGCTGTCCCAACCAGAAATATAGCTATACTAAAAAAAATATTCTTCATTATGACTCTCCAAAAATTAAAAATTTTGCTCAGATTAAAATAAATTGGTTCAAATTTCTTAATTAGATTTTATTTTTTTAATAAGTTGCATCAATAGTTAAATAAGGTTTAAGCAAGTCCATCAAACGGTCTATATTTCCTTTATTTAATTCAATAACTTCACGGCCTTTTTCGCCAATATTATGTCGCAAATTGGCATCCTCAAATAAAAGACAAACTTTGTCGGCCAGTTCTAAAGATGAATAAACATAATGTAACACACCAGCCTCAGTCAGCATCTCACTTATCTCTGTGAAATTATAGGTATTTGGTCCTGATAGCACGGGCAGTCCCAAACTCGCTGGTTCCAATGTGTTCTGTCCACCTCTATTAACCAGACTCCCTCCAACAAAGGCGATCTGCGATGCAGCATAATTAGGCTGGAGTTCACCCAGTATATCTAATAAATAAACATGACAACTTCCCGGAAAGGGTAATTGCGCTGTTCTTTTTATATATGTTAAGTCGCGTTCCTGACATAAACTTTCAATTTGTCCAGTTCGTTCCGGATGTCGTGGAGCAATTATTAATATCGCTTCAGGAAATTTTTTAAGTACTTGCAAATGGGCATCCAGAATAATTTCATCTTCCCCTTCCTGCGTACTGGCAGCAATCCAAAGAGGCCGATTAACAGAAAAATAGCGTTTTAATGATTCTGATTGCTCACTGACACTAGGTGGAATATTGATATCAAATTTCAGATTACCTGTTACGACGACATTATCTTTGTTTATACCAAAAGAAATAAATCTATCAGCATCTCTGATGGTTTGAGCAGCAATCAAACTTATGTTTGTCAGTGTTTCACGCATTAAGCCAAAGACAAGTCGGTATCGTTTTGCAGATTTTTCACTCAACCGCGCATTCACAAGTAAAACAGGGATATGCTTTTCATTACATAAGTGAAATAGGTTAGGCCATATTTCTGTTTCCATCGTTATGATTAATTCAGGTTTAATCTTTTCAATAAACTTTCTGACCGCAACAGGCAAATCGTAAGGCAAATAAAGATGTGAAATTTCATTGCTGAATAGTTCTCTAACTGTTTGAAATCCCGTGGGCGTCACAGTAGTAACCAAAATTGAATACTGTGGATATTGGCTCAATAAATTATGTATAATGGGTGTAGCTGCCTTGACCTCTCCAACTGATACAGCATGAATCCAGATAACAGGTTTTGATTTTTTTGACCAGGAAAATATACCAAACCGTTCATTCCATCTTGATCTGTATTCATGGTTTTTAAAGCCTAACCAAAACAGTCTGAGAAACACAAAAGGCGATATAAGATAAATTATTAAGGTGTATATGAAACGCAATTTTTAAAGTTGGGATATAATTAATCGGAGTTTAATTTTTTCATATAAGCATGCACACCGGTTTTCACATCAGTAAATGATTTATCATAACCCGCATTTTGTAAATTACTGATGTTCGCTTGAGTAAAACTTTGATAACTATCTAAAAGCTTTTCCGGGAAAGGAATATATTCAATTGAACCTTTACCATGCCAATCAATGACCGCATTAGCTACACTATTAAAACTATTTGCACTGCCTGTTCCTACATTGAAAATACCGGAAACTTTTGCATTGTCCATCATCCATAAATTTACATCCACTACATCATCAACATAAATAAAATCCCTTACCTGTTCCCCGTCAGCATACCCATGGCAACCTTTAAATAGTTTTACAACTCCAGTGTCCTTTAACTGATTATTCAAATGATAAGCGACGCTCGCCATACTTCCTTTATGTGATTCACAGGGTCCATAGACATTAAAATATCTCAAGCCAACAATTTGAGAATCAAAACTTTCCTTTAATTTTCTTACGTAATTATCAAATAATAATTTTGAATAACCATAGACATTTATTGGACGTTCATTTTTCGGGTCTTCGACAAACGACATATTTACCCCATATACTGCAGCACTAGACGCATAAATAAAGGGAATTGATCGCTCGAGTGAATAATGTACAAGCTCTTTTGAGTAAGTGTAATTATTATCCATCATATACTGCCCATCCCATTCCGTTGTCACGGAACAAGCACCTTGATGAAAAATTAAATCTATATCATTTTTAAAATAATCTTTATTTTTTATTAATTGTCTAAAATCTTGCTTATCAATAAAATCTGCAATCTTGTTAATAACGAGGTTATTAAATTTCTGACCATTCTTCAGGTTATCTACAACAATAATATCTTCCCTTCCAAGCCGGTTTAAACCTGATACGAGCTGGCTGCCTATAAATCCTGCTCCTCCAGTTACGACAATCATAAATTACCTCTAACTTTTATTTTTTAATCTTTTCAAGAATGAGAGATGTGGAACATCCTTTTTCAAATGGTAAAACAACAACATCACCACCAGTCTCTCTAACAAATTTTGCACCCGCAATCTGTTCTTCAACATAATCTCCACCTTTAACCAAAACATCAGGTTGAATCAGTCGAATCAAATCTTCCGGTGTGTCTTCTCCAAAAGGTACAACGATATCTACCGATGATAAGGCACTTAAAACCGTCATTCGATTTTCAACCGAATTTACCGGACGTGAATCTCCTTTTAGTCGCTTAACAGAATCATCATCATTTACGGCAACTATTAATCGATCTCCCAAAGCACGGGCTTTTTTTAGGTAGGATATATGTCCTGCATGGATAATATCAAAACAACCATTAGTCATTATTATCCTCTCGCCCTTTCTTTTTGCATTAGCAATTACTGTTGCTGCATTCTCTCGATTCAAGATACCGGTAACATCAACATTATTATCTCCATTAATCTCCTCAACACTAACTGATGCAGCACCCAGTTTTTCAACTACTTTACCTGCAGCTATGTTTGATATCTCAGTCGCCAGATCGATTTCATAACCACATGCCATTGCAGTTGCAAGGACAGCAATTACTGTGTCTCCCGCCCCTGTCACGTCATAAACCTCATGGGTTTTCGCTTTTAGATGAAGAGGTAAATGATCTGCACGCAACAATGTCATGCCCTGTTCGCCTCGCGTAACCAACAAGGCTTCAAGATTTAATTCTTTTCTTAAAATACTTCCTTTTTCAACCAGTTGTTCTGTCGTTTTACATTCGCCAACAACAGCTTCGAGTTCTTTCAAGTTGGGCGTAATTACAGACGCATGCTTATAACAACTAAAGTCTTTCGATTTAGGATCAACCAAAACAGGAATATTATTTTTACGCGCTAACTCAATTAAGGTAGTTATTTTGGATAAACTTCCCTTCGCATAATCAGACAAGACAATAATATCTGTCGATAATATTAATTCTCGGTATTGTTCAAGCAATGGCTGAATATCCAAATCAAATATTTCGCTTTCAAAATCAAGCCGTACCAATTGTTGATGCTGACTAATAACGCGTTGCTTCGTAATCGTAGGAAAATCCTTTTGACGAATAAAATGGCATTGAACTTGAAGATCACTCAACATTTTTTCCAAAAGAACAGAAGAATCATCATCGCCAGTAATGCCTAAAAGTTGTACACCAATACCTAATGAAGAAACATTGGTTGCAACATTAGCCGCACCACCAGGACGTACTTCAGAATTTTTGACGCGAACTATAGGAACAGGTGCTTCCGGTGAAATCCGATGGGTTTCACCATATATATATTGATCTAGTATAATATCGCCCACGACTAATACTTTTGCTGTATTACGGGGTTGGAAAATTATATCCTGCATAAAATCAACTCGATTATTCCAAAATTACTGAATTTTAACATACGATTTTTGTCCTAGTATTCAATATGTTGTTTAAAAGACATTTATTTTTACTTTATCTACTGTCTATTGCGCCATTTTCATATGCCAGCAATGAGATACCCGGTTTTTTTGAGGTCAAATACACCCTGTATAGCGACGGCATGAAAGCCGGCATCATGGAACGCCAATTCTTTAAACAAAAGGATGGTAACTATGAATTTCGCTCTGAAACACGGACAACCGGCTTAATTTCCCTGTTCAAAAAGATCCATATTATGGAAGAAAGCAAGTGGGAATTCGTCGATGCCAGTTTCAAGCCTTTACTGTATAAGTATCAACATTCCAAGAATAAGAAAAACAGAGAGGTAGAAATCAGCTTCGATTGGTCCAAACAAAAGATTACCAATCGGGTCAATGACTCTGTCTGGCACATGGATACTGAAGAAGGAATTCTGGACAAATTACTTTATCAGTTAACCATAATGTCTGATCTCAAATCAGGCACTGTCCCGGCTAGTTACACTATTGCTGATGGTGGAAAAATCAAGTACTACGAATTTGAACATTTAACTGATGAAGAGATTGAAACACCCTTAGGAAAATTTAAAACCATCAAACTCGCACGGCATAAACCCAATAGTAAACAGGAAACCATGCTATGGTGTGCTTACGACCTGGAATTTTTGCCTGTTAAAGTGATCAACAAAGAAAAAGACGGGCGTTTGACAACAGCAATTATTGAAACACTTAATGGCCTCGGGCACTAATTGCGCAATCTTCTGATCAATTCATCGGGAGGCATATAACCGGGTAACATTTTTCCATTTTCCAGAAAAATTGCCGGAGTACCGCGTACCCCCAACTTTTGACCTAATTCATACTGTTCAGCCACCCTGTCATCACATTCTTTAGCTTCTATATGTTGATTATTTTTTGCATCTGTCAGAGCTTTTTGCCGATTGTCTGCACACCAGACATTGCTCATCTCACGCCCGGTTGCTGAGTTTACACCGGCTCGAGGATAGGCAAGATATCGAACACTGACTCCCCTGCTGTTCAGCTCCGGAACTTCTCGATGTAATTTCCGACAATATCCACAATCAACATCAGTAAAAACATATATCGCATCTTCAGGATCTGTTGCTGCAAATTCTATATAGTCCTTTTCATTAATACTTTTCAGAAGTTTTACTCTGGCACCCGCACGAACATTTTCAGTCAAGTTCTCTTTGTTCTTTATATCGAGTAATTCTCCTTTAAACACATAATTTCCATCACGACTCATATAAATAATATCCGGTCCTAAAATTACCTGATAAAGTCCTTTAATAGGTGTTTCTTCAATACTTTCGATATCAACATTTGGAATTAAACCGGATAAACTTTTTGTAATATCTTCATCTACCGTGTTTTCTGCAAAAACCACAAATGGGAAAAGCAGACTGATGAACACAATAACTTTAAACTTCATTTGAAACTCCCAATGTATCGAAAATGCGTTTTAATAATAGTGTGCAATAATATCAGACCAATGTATTAACTGTCTGTTCCCATGTTTACTTAAATTGAATTAGTATGCATATATTCGCTGCACGAGTTATTACATGCTAAAGTTTTCAATAAAATGGATTTAAACCCATGAATAAAGCTGTCCAAAATCATTCCGTGGAATCAAAACTTGATCTCGTCTATATTCTTGATCTGTTGGAAAAAGATGGCCTTATTAACCAACAGCAACGAACACAATTGTCCAATATTCAATCTGATCAAACCAAAACAAGGGTCCATGTTCATCCACTTATAACTATTGCCGAACAAGGCTGGCAGTCTGCAACCAAACCCAGTTATCCACTCAGTCTGGAAACATTAACCAAATGGCTTGCTGAAAAGGTCAATCAGCCATATTTGCGCATAGATCCCTTAAAGGTTGACGTACAAAAAATCACCTCTTTCGTTTCACAAGCTTATGCCAGCAAGTTAAAGATATTACCGGTTGAAGTAAATGATAAAGAACTCACCGTCGCCACATGTGAACCCTTTATCTCTTCCTGGGAATCGGAGTTATCACGTATTGCCAAACGAAAAATAAAACGGGTCGTCATTAACCCTCGTGATCTTGAGAGATACCTCATCGAATTTTATGGTGTAAGTAAGTCAATCCTGGGAGCCGTAGGACAGAAGAAAGATGAACCCATTGCCCTTATTCAAAATTTTGAACAACTGGTTAAAGTAGGTAAAGCAGGAGAGCCGGATGCCAATGATCAACATATTGTCAGCATTGTCGATTGGCTTCTGCAATTTGCATTCGAACAACGTGCCAGTGATATTCATCTGGAACCGCGCAGGGAAAAAGGACGTGTGCGTTTTCGAATAGATGGCGTCTTGCATATTGTGCATGAACTACCCGTCGTTTTAATGGGTGCAATTACCAGCCGCTTAAAATCACTGGGACGTATGGATGTTACTGACCGCCGTAGACCTCAGGATGGACGTGTGAAGACAATTACACCTGGCGGGAAAGAAGTAGAAATGCGTTTATCTACCATGCCAACCACATTTGGTGAAAAACTGGTTATTCGAATTTTTGATCCGGAGATGCTGGTTAAAAGTTTTAAAGAATTAGGTTTCACTTCTCACGACCAAAAAATAGTAAACGAAATACTGGACAATCCAAATGGCATTATCCTTATCACTGGCCCTACCGGTTCCGGTAAAACCACGACTCTTTATTCGATCTTGAACCAGGTATCCCGGCCGGAGATTAATATTTGTACCATTGAAGACCCGATTGAAATGGTTGACCCGCAATTCAATCAAATGCAGGTACAACCTTCCATTG
>JBNLAL010000073.1:0-6922 GCA_050302115.1 Gammaproteobacteria bacterium
GATGTCAGGAATCGAGCTCACTTTTATATAATCACTAAACTATTTATCTGAAATGTAGTGGCAGGACAATGATGTTTACATCCGTGCATTCTGATTGTAATGTGCGCGTCCAAAACCACTCTAATTGTTTAAATAATATCATTTTTTTTAATAGTTAAAGCTAAGAATGGGGTTAACTGGCAGAAATAATCTGTGCGAAATGACATTGTTACGCTTAGAAACGAGAATTAACGACATCGAATTGATAATTATTCCTGGATATTACAACGTTAAACAAAGATAAGACATTGAATAATAAAGAGATATAATTAAAAAATGAAATCCAGAGAAGAATTTCTAACAAAATTTGATGACGACGCCTATCAGGATGAGATCCTGCAGCATGTATCAAGAACATTTGCCCTGACTATCCCGGAACTGCCCACACCTTTGGATAAGGTTGTTTCCAATGCTTATTTATTATGCCGAATCGCTGACACAATAGAAGATGATAAATCGATGTCGGCGGAGCAAAAACGTGATTATGCTGAACGTTTCATCGGCGTTGTTAAAGGGACTGAAAGTGCAGAAAATTTTTCCAAGTCCTTGTTTCCATTACTGTCTGAGACGGCTACAGAAGCTGAACATGACCTGATTGCCAATACCGTCCCGGTCATCCGAATTACTCATAGTTTCAACCAACGCCAACGAGCAGCATTGGAACGTTGTGTTGAAATCATGGCGGAGGGGATGGCACGTTATCAGGATGCAGAAACCCTTGATGGCGTTGCTGATCTGGATGATATGGGTAAATACTGTTACTACGTTGCCGGTGTCGTCGGTGAAATGTTAACTGAATTATTCTGTGATTATTCCCCGGAAATCGACGCCCATCGTGATGAATTAATGAAGTTGGGCGTTTCCTTTGGTCAGGGTCTACAAATGACCAATATTTTAAAGGATATCTGGGAAGATCATGAACGCGGCGCTTGCTGGTTACCACGCGACATCTTTAATAAATACGGTGTTGATATTCGCCACAAAACACCAGGAGAAAACGGTCCCGGATTTAATGACGCATTAATTGAGCTGCTTGGGGTTGCCCATGCTCATGTCAATAATGCCCTGCGCTATACATTAATAATACCTGCCAAGGAAAAAGGCCTGCGTCGTTTCTGTCTGTGGGCATTGGGCATGGCTGTTTTGACACTGGAAAAGATTCGCCAACACCCCGATTTTACCCAGGGGAACCAGGTAAAAATCAGTCGTCGAAGCGTTAAAGCAACGATTATACTCACGAGCCTGTTTGTCGGCCGTAACCGGGTTCTGGAATTCCTTTTTCAGTTTTCTGGAAGGCATTTGCCTATGGCAAATATTCATGAGAGACTCTGAAAACACTAGTGTTTTTGGGCTTTTACACCGAGTTACAGTAGGAAGTGATAAAAATTTGTAACAAAAATTTAATAGTTATAATTTGCCTGTTTACACACCTTTTCGATTTATTAATTTTTAAGAAGAAACTCTGGAAATGACTCTGGACACACAAAACGAAACTACCAACCATGTTACTAATGCAGAATCGGGCTCAAGGAATCTACTTTCCAGTTTAAAAGAAACCATTCAAGCAGCACGCAATACGTTACTCGAACAACAACATGATGATGGTCATTGGGTCTACGAACTTGAAGCCGACTGTACCATTCCGGCTGAATATATATTAATGAATCATTTCGTCGGTGAGATTGACGACGACACCGAACAAAAAATTGCCCAGTATCTGCGTGATAAACAAACTGAAGAAGGTGGTTGGCCGCTATATGAAGGCGGTGATTTTGATCTCAGTTGTTCGGTAAAAGCTTATTATGCTTTGAAGATTGTAGGTGATGATCCACATGAAGAACATATGGTGCGAGCCAGAAACCTGATCCTGAATCATGGTGGTGCGGCCAATTGTAATGTTTTTACCCGAATATTGATGGCCTTGTTTGGCCAGGTCCCCTGGCGTGCAACACCTTTTATTCCGGCTGAAGTGATCATTCTGCCAAAGTGGTTCCCTTTTCACATTGATAAGGTTTCATATTGGTCGCGTACGGTCATGGTCCCGTTATTTGTTCTTTGTACCATGAAACCGGAGGCTATGAATCCACGCGGTATAGACATTAGAGAACTGTTTATTATTCCACCGGATAAGGAACAAAATTATTTTAAAGTAACGACACCATTAAGTCGGGCCTTCCTGATCCTGGATCACATTGGTCGCCTGGTTGAAAAACTTGTCCCAAAATTTGTACGCCAATATTCCATTCGTAAATGCGAACAATGGTTTCTTGCACGCATGAATGAAGAATACGGAATTGGTGGCATCTTCCCTGCCATGGTTAATGTATTTGAATCACTGGTAATTCTCGGTTATCCAAAAGAACACCCGACTCGTATCATGGCGCGTAAAGCGATCGATGCCTTGTTGGCCAAACGCGGTAATTCCATGTATTGCCAACCTTGTGTCTCTCCCGTTTGGGATACTTGTCTTGCTAGTCAGGCTATGATTGAAACTGAAGAAAACATTACCCCTGAAATAGAACATGCACTCGATTGGTTGAAAGACAGACAACTGAGTGATGAACCGGGTGACTGGCGTATTCCTCGTCCTCATCTTGCCGGTGGTGGTTGGGCCTTTCAATATAGTAATTATTATTATCCGGATCTGGATGATACCTCTATGGTCGCCTGGGCCATGCATCGTACCGGCAAAGAAAAATATTTCGAACCTATTCTGCGTGCAGCGAACTGGGTAGCCGGAATGCAATCTGATGGAGGTGGATTTGGATCCTTTGAAGTGAATAATACACAGTATTATTTAAACTCCATTCCTTTTGCGGATCATGGTGCATTGCTTGACCCACCAACAGCTGACGTAACCGGCAGATCAATTGCGTTATTAAGTCTGGCTGATAAAGAAAAGTATGCAACGAATATTAACGATGCGATCATTTATTTAAAAAAGGAACAGGAGGAAGATGGTTCCTGGTTCGGGCGCTGGGGTACCAACTACATCTATGGTACCTGGTCTGTGTTAACGGCATTGGAAGTCGCTGAAGAAGATCCGCAACAGGCATACATTCGTAAAGCAGTAGCCTATTTGCAAGACATGCAAAACGAAGATGGTGGCTGGGGTGAAAGTAATGACAGTTATTACCCTCCTAAACATCGTCGTCCTTATCAAAGTACAGCATTCCAGACAGCCTGGGCTTTACTGGCTTTATTGGCCGTTGGCGAGGCTCATACTGAAACGGTCAAAAAAGGTATAAATTATCTAATTGCCAACCAGTCTCAGGATGGACATTGGTATGATGATAGTTATACAGCACCCGGTTTCCCACGTGTTTTCTATCTCAAGTATCACGGCTATACACGATATTTTCCGCTATGGGCGTTAGCTCGATATAGAAATTTAACGAATAACTCTTGAGTAGAATCGGCATCATCGCTGCCTTACCTGCGGAAGCGGGTAGTCTCCAACCCGGTAAATACAAACAGCATTCTCCCGTTGAGATAGAAAGAGATATTTTTGTTTGTATGAGTGGAATGGGCGCAGAAAACGCTGCTGTGAGTGTAAAAAAACTTATCGAAAAAAATGTCGATGCTGTAATCAGTTGGGGAGTAGCTGGTTCTATTAGTCCCATGCTAAACCCTGGTGATTTACTCATCGTGAATGAAGTGTCCGATCAAGGTTCAAATTTCATTTCTCCAAAACGATGGGTAAGTGACATTGCCTTGAGATTAAACAGCACCTCTTTTTCCATTCATATTGGGAAAATATCATCGGTAACAACGATGTGCACAACGGCTAAAGAAAAAAAATACCTTTCAGAGAATACTGGTGCCTATGCTGTCGATATGGAAAGTGAAACGATAGCCACATTAGCAAAAGAATATGACATCGATTTTCTGGGTTTGCGCGCCGTTGCTGATGATGCCGAAATGAGCATTCCTGAGGTAGTCAGCCAGCATACTGATAGCCTTGGACGTCCTGTACTTTTACCCTTTATTTTTTCATGCATCAAACAACCCGGACAAATAAAAAACCTGATAAAACTGGCTAAATGTTACAATCAGGCTCTATTAACCTTGAGGCAAGTGGCCACAGATTTAAAAAAACAGCATTTCCTTTATAATAGCTGACCTCTCTGCGGACCCTGATTGCAGCCATTTTAACTATACCGGGAATTGAACAATTCAATCGATAACAACATATGAAACTGAGCGCTGAACAAATCAACACATTTAAATCTACCGGCTTTCTGGTAATTCGAAATCTTTATAATGCCGATGAAATGAAAAAAATTACTGCGTGGACTGATGAAGTCACCAGTTACCCTGAAGTTCCCGGAAAATATATGATGTATTTTGAAGAGAGTAAACTTGAACCCGGTAAACGCATTTTGTCTCGCATGGAAGATATTGAACCTTATCACACAGGGTTTAGTGAATTATTTACCAGAGGTGAAATTCAACAAATTACATCGCAATTATTTGATGATGATGCCGTATTATTCAAGGATAAAATCAACTTTAAAATGCCGGGCGGCGATGGTTTCAAAGCGCATCAGGACGTACAAGCCGGTTGGGACCGATATGGAAAATTACACATCACTGCTTTAGTCAGTATTGATCCTTCAACTGTTGAAAATGGTTGTCTGGAAATGGCCAGCGGTTACCATAATAAAGGATTAATAGGTGAACAATGGAAACCGCTCGAAGAGGATGCGCTGGAATACGTATCCGTTCCTACAGAGCCAGGCGACGCTGTATTTTTTGATTCATTTGCACCTCACCGTTCAAAACCCAACATGACGAATGAACATCGACGTGTATTATATGTTACCTACAATGCCGCAAAAGAAGGCGATCATCGTCGACAATATTATGATGATAAACGTTTGAGTTACCCGCCTGATATCGAACGTGAACCGGATAAACAATACGTTTTCAGAGTTTAAATTACTTCGGACTAACTACATCGGTTTTTCCAGGTAATAAAATGGATAACATACATACATCAGCTCTAGAACGTTTTTCTATTGCCTGGATTCATTTAATTGTACGTTTCCGTATTGGCATAATTATTACCCTATTTGCTTTTACCTTCGCGTCAATATTTTATATCAAGAATAATCTGGATATGAGTACCGACACTACAGACATGTTGTCGGAAAAATTACATTGGCGACAACTGGACAGCCAGTATGAAAATTTATTTCCACAATTCCTGGATAATATATTAATCGTCGTTGAAGCAGACACCCCCGATCGCGCCAGCGATGCGGCATTAAAAATACTTGAATCTGTTAAGAAAAACCCCGAACACATAAACAATATATATTATCCACCTGAACTTCCATTCTTTAAACAATCAGCCTTTTTGTTTCTTGATTATGATGAATTGCTGGATCTTTCTGATCGATTGGCAATGATCCAACCCTTTCTGGGAACCTTGTTGAATGATCAAAACCTGCGTGGTCTATTCAATATGCTTGCAGAAATTATTCAGGCTAAACAGGATGGTGAAGACATTGACATTAAACCTCTGCTCTATGAAATAAATCGTGCTTTGGAAAATGAAGATTATCAGGTTTCCTGGCAGCGATTGATGAGCCCTGAGGAAAAGCCGAAATCAATCTATCGTGAGTTTATTACCATACAAGTTATTGAGGACGATGAGTCACTCATTCCGGATGAAAACGTGATTAAACATGTCAGGTCTCTCATTCAATCTGTCAACCTGGATAAAAATGCAATTAATGTCAGATTAACCGGTGGTACTGTACTGTCATATGAAGAGTTAAAAAGTGTTTCCGATGCAAATATACAGGCAATCATTATTTCATTTATCCTGGTTGCCATTATATTAACTATAGGACTAAGTTCACTACGGCTTGTTTTAGCCAGCCTGGTCACTTTATTTATTGGTCTGATTATCACAACAGCATTTGCTGCGGCAACTGTGGGTGAATTAAATCTTATATCAGTAGCCTTTGCCGTCCTTTACATTGGTCTGGGTATCGACTTTGCCATACATATGGCCCTTCGTTACAGGGAGGAACGTATAAAAACCACAGATAATAGCCAGGCACTTAAAAATGCATCACGTTATATTTTCAAATCATTAATCTTATGCGCCCTGACAACGGCAATTGGTTTTTATTCTTTTTTGCCTACTGATTACCAGGGCGTTGCAGAACTGGGCTGGATTGCAGGTAGTGGGATGTTCATCAGTCTGTTGATAACTTTTACCTTATTACCCGCCTTACTGAGTTTTAATTCAACTAAGGGCTTTAAAAAATCAGGGGGAGATAATAATCACCCGATTGTTAAATTCATGACCTATGTCCCTTATCAATATGCAAAACCGGTATTAATATCTACATTGATACTTGTTGTCATTCTTGCTTCACAAACAAACAAGATAAGCTTTGACCCAAATACATTGAATTTGCAAGATCCTGAAAATGAATCGGTACAGACCTACCAGGATCTGTTAAAAGACAGTGACACCTCTCCCTGGCAAGGTACGTTACTTAAGCGTAGCCGGGAGGAAATTCTGATCGCCAAAAAACAGATTGAATCTCTACCTGTTGTTAATGAAACGGTATGGCTTGAAGATTTTGTTCCGGACAACCAGGAAGATAAATTATTAATCATTGATGAGATGAATCTTCTGTTAGGTTTACTTGAAACTGAACAGAAATCTACAGATATAAATTCAAATGCAAGATTAGCAACAGTTATAAAGTTAAAAGAAAAACTTGACTCACTTTCAACTGACAAAACTGATACAGATATTCTGAAGCTAAAAAATAATCTGAATATTTTGCTAAATAAAACTAACCTTTCAGGTAATGGCTTGTTACCCCACCTGGAGAAGCAGTTACTAAACAGTTTC
>JBNLAL010000074.1:0-6920 GCA_050302115.1 Gammaproteobacteria bacterium
CGCTTTTTTACCTTCAGTTGTATTTACAATCAAATTTATTTGTTCATTCTTTAACATATCAACAATATGAGGCTGTCCTTCTCTTACTTTGTTTATCCTGTTACATTCAATACCAGCAGCAAGTAGTGCCTTATGCGTCCCGTGCGTTGCATATAACTTATAACCCAAAGTGACCAGATCACGTGCCACTCCAATAGCTTCCGGTTTGTCTTTTTCCTTTACACTGATAAAAGCATTCCCTTTATCAGGAATAATTTCGCCTGAAGCCAGTTGTCCTTTTGCAAACGCTTCTCCAAACGTTTTACCAACACCCATTACCTCACCTGTCGATTTCATTTCAGGTCCCAGTAAAGGATCAACGCCGGGAAACTTTATAAAAGGAAAGACTGATTCCTTTACACAATAATAATCAGGGACAGGGACGTTTGTTATACCCTGGGAAGCCAGAGTATTACCAACCATGCAGTTTACTGCAATTTTTGCAATCGGTAGGCCAGTTGCCTTTGATACATAAGGTATGGTGCGGGAAGCACGTGGGTTTACTTCCAGTACATAAATATCATTATCCTGAATTGCAAATTGTGTATTCATTAATCCAACCACATTCAGTCCACGTGCCATAGCACCAACTTGGTCAGCTAATTGATTTTGAATGTCCTCACTTAAGCTGAAAGGAGGTAACGAACAGGCTGAATCACCGGAATGGACACCTGCTTGCTCAATATGCTCCATGATGCCAGCAATACAAACATCTTTACCATCGGCAACGGCATCAACATCCACTTCGATGGCATCATTTAAAAACCGATCTAACAATACAGGAGATTCGTTGGAAACTTCGACCGCCTTATCCATATAATTACGCAGATCTTCTTCATTATAGACAATCTCCATAGCACGACCGCCCAAAACATAAGAAGGCCGTACAACCAACGGATAACCGATTTCTTCAGCACTTTTTACTGCCTGTTCAACATCACGTGCAGTTCTGTTAGGTGGTTGTTTCAAACCAAGCTCATCTAACAACTTCTGAAAACGCTCTCGGTCTTCCGCCAGATCAATTGAGTCAGGACTGGTACCAATAATAGGAACACCTGCGGCTTCCAGAGCACGCGCCAACTTTAATGGCGTTTGTCCACCATACTGAACAATCACACCATAGGGTTTTTCTACGTTAATTATTTCAAGTACGCTCTCTAAAGTAAGTGGTTCGAAATAAAGTCGATCAGAAGTATCGTAATCGGTAGAAACAGTTTCCGGGTTACAGTTGACCATAATGGTTTCATAACCGGCATCACGCATGGCAAATGCTGCTTGCACACAACAGTAATCGAATTCAATACCCTGCCCTATTCGGTTAGGTCCTCCACCCAACACCATTATTTTCTGTCGGTCACTGGGTTCAGCTTCACACTCTTCATCATAGGTGGAATACATATAAGCTGTCGTCGATGCGAACTCTGCTGCACAGGAATCAACCCGCTTAAAGACAGGACGAATATTATTTTTATGGCGCAGCCCACTGATCTCCGATTCGGCTTTATCCACTAGTTCAGCCAAACGTGCATCGGAAAAACCCTTACGCTTTAATTGTCTTAAACGTTCTTCGTTTAAGGACGCAACCCCCTCCGTCTTTAATTTTTCTTCTTCCTGTATGAGGTCATTGATTTGTGCCAGGAACCAGGGATCAATACGACATATTTCATGGACTTCTTCGACCGTTAATCCATAACGAAATGCTTCAGCAACATACCAGAGGCGATCACCACGCGGGATACGCATCTCTTTTTCAATCTGTTCCAGTCTGTTTTCAGAATCTTTATCAACGATTTCATTAAAACCGGTCACACCCGTTTCCATTCCACTAATTGCTTTCTGCAATGATTCCTGAAAGGTACGTCCCATCGCCATGACTTCACCAACAGATTTCATTTGCGTTGTTAAACGGTCATCTGCCTGTGGGAATTTTTCAAAGGTAAAGCGTGGAATCTTGGTTACGATGTAATCAATACTAGGTTCAAATGATGCCGGTGTCACACCACCCGTGATCTCGTTTTCAAGTTCATCCAACGTATAACCCACTGCAAGTTTTGCCGCGACCTTGGCGATGGGGAATCCTGTCGCCTTTGAGGCCAGCGCCGACGAACGTGATACACGCGGATTCATTTCAATAATGATTAAATCACCGTTTTCGGGGTTCACTGCAAATTGCACATTGGAACCACCGGTATCCACACCGATCTCGCGTAATACCGCAAGCGAGGCATCACGCATAATCTGGTATTCCTTGTCTGTCAGTGTTTGTGCCGGTGCAATGGTTATTGAATCACCGGTATGCACACCCATCGGGTCCAGGTTTTCAATCGAACAGATAATAATGCAGTTATCCTTATGATCTCGTACCACTTCCATTTCATATTCTTTCCAACCCAAAATCGATTGTTCTATCAAAACCTCATTAGTTGGAGAAGCCTCAATACCACGTTCACAGATTTCCATATATTCATCGCGATTGTATGCAATACCGCCACCTGTACCACCCAAAGTAAATGAAGGACGGATGATGGTGGGAAAACCAATAATATCCATAGCAACCCTGGCTTCTTCCATGTTGTGTACCACTTCAGATTTTGGCATCGCCAAACCAATTTTCCTCATTGCAGCACGAAAACGATCTCGGTCCTCTGCTTTATCGATAGCATCCTTACAGGCACCAATCATTTCGACATTAAATGTTTTCAATACACCATGCTTGTCCAGGTCCAGTGCACAGTTCAATGCAGTCTGACCACCCATAGTGGGTAACAAGGCATCGGGACGTTCCTTTTCTATAATGCGGGCAACCGTTTGCCAATGCACCGGTTCGATATAGGTTGCATCAGCCATTTCCGGATCGGTCATAATCGTTGCCGGATTCGAGTTCACCAATATGACACGATATCCTTCTTCACGTAGGGCCTTACATGCCTGCGCACCAGAGTAATCAAACTCACAGGCCTGTCCAATTACAATGGGACCGGCACCAATAATTAGAATACTTTTTATGTCAGTACGTTTAGGCATAGCTTAGTTTTTTGCTTTATGTTGTTGCATCAGTTCAATGAAATGATTAAATAAAGGTTTTAAATCGTGTGGACCAGGGCTGGCCTCGGGATGTCCCTGAAAACCGAACGCCGGTTTTTCTTTATGGTGTACACCTTGTAATGATCCATCGAATAAGGATTTATGCGTAGCTTCCAGGGAATCAGGTAACGTATTTTCGTCAACAGCAAAACCGTGGTTTTGGCTGGTGATCATGACTTGTTTACTTTCTAAACATTGGACCGGGTGGTTCGCTCCATGATGCCCGAACTTCATTTTTACCGTCTTTGCTCCCAAAGCGAGCGAAAGTAATTGATGACCAAGACAAATACCAAAGACAGGTAATCCCGCATTTATAATTTCCTGAATCGCTTTTATCGCATAATCACAGGGGTCAGGATCGCCTGGTCCATTGGATAAAAACACCCCATCTGGATTTTTAGCCAGCACTTCACTGGCAGGTGTCTGTGCAGGCACTACTGTTAAGTTACAACCCAGATCTGCAAGAATACGTAATATGTTTCGCTTAACGCCATAATCATAGGCAACAACATTAAACGGTTGTTTCCCCGTAACAGTCACATTACCTTCTTTCAAATCCCAAGTGGCTTCATTCCAGTTGTAGTTTTCGCCAGTTGAAACTTCCTTGGCCAAATCCATACCAACCAAACCAGGGAATCCTTTGGCAACTTCTATGGCATGCGCTTCATCAATCTTACTGCCCGCAATGAGACATCCTTTTAGTGCACCATTCTGGCGTAAATGACGAGTCAATTTTCGTGTATCAATATCTGCTATAGCTACAATATTATTACGTTTGAGATAATCGTTTAATGTTTCACTAGCCCGCCAGTTACTCATGATTAGGGGTAGATCCCTGATGACCAGACCACTAACATAGAGTTTTGACGACTCTTCGTCTTCAGTGTTTGTCCCAACATTACCAATATGCGGATGCGTCAGGGTGACTATCTGTTTGTAATAGGAAGGATCGGTGAGTATTTCCTGGTATCCGGTTAACGCTGTATTAAAAACCACTTCGCCAACGGATTCTCCTTCAATACCGATAGAGATACCGTAAAATAATGAACCGTCTTCAAGGGCTAATAAGGCTTTTTCTACCAAAAACAATCACCTCTCATGCACATAAAAAAGGGAGTAACCTTTTATGGCTACTCCCGTAGAATCAAGTCAGCATTATACGATATTGAGACGTCAAGTGTCTATTCAGTAAACTGCAGACACATGGAAATAAAACCGAAAAAATATAGCGTTTGTAGATTAGAGAAATTGATAGAAAAACGCTGTTATGGATGCGAAATAACGCATGAGGGAAAGCTAAACTCTTATTTTCTTGTTTACCACAATAATAAGATATACAGCTATTTAAACAGATGTCCACATACAGGTGTTAATCTCGACTGGATACCTCATCAATTTCTCGATTCGAATAATGAATTAATTCAATGTGCTACTCATGGAGCACTATTCAATATTGAGGAAGGTTTATGTCTAAGAGGACCATGTGTCGGAGACAAACTACAAAGCATCGAAAATATGATTATTGATAACAGTATTTATCTGATTTTATAGTAATTATTTCAAGTAACAGGCTTTTTTTAATGTAATTTATCATTTTGTGGTGCTAACCTTATACGGATAACAAAAATAAATATTGCCAAGTCTGGACTTACAATTAACTTATGAGTGAGAAAAAACGGCACCTGAATGCACTCAAGACCGGTCAAAAATTACACTGGTATGAGATCCGTGACATATTAGGTCAGGGGGGCTTTGGCATAACCTATCTCGCTCAGGATCTAAACCTCCATCATGAAGTGGCTATTAAGGAATACCTCCCTATTGATCTAGCTATCAGGACAAAAAGTGGAACCGTTTCCCCGGTTTCTGACGAGCATCATGAGCGCTATTACTGGGGTCTGGAACGATTTCTTGATGAAGCACGTACACTTGGACAATTTAAACACCCTAATATAGTTCAGGTACGAAATGTTTTTGAGGCCAACAATACTGCGTATATGGTCATGGAATATGAACTGGGCGAGAGTTTTCAGGATATTCTCAATCGACGCAAGACCATTGGCGAAAACGATTTGAAATCAATTATCTTCCCCATCATAGATGGGATGAAGGTTGTTCACGCCGCAGGGTTTATTCACCGTGATATAAAACCGGCCAACATATTTATGCGCGTTGACGGTGATCCGGTCTTACTCGATTTTGGTTCAGCGAGACAATCATTGGAACAGGGAAACCAATCCCTAACCAGTATTTTTTCCAGAGGCTATGCCCCTATCGAACAATATCATTCCAGTGAGGAAACTCAGGGACCATGGACAGATATCTATGCAGTCGGTGCAACGATGTATCGTGCTATTAGTGGAATTCCTCCAACCGATGCTGTTGATCGAAGTGCAGCTATTGCCCAGATCGACAATGACACCTATGTTTCAATTGCAGAAATCGCGGGTGAAGAATATTCCAAAGACTTTCTGGACGCTATTGATTATGCATTGCAATTCAGACAACAAGACCGTCCGCAATCAATCTCTGAATGGATCGCGACATTTGATCGCAGAGATAATACAAATCGAAGATCATATTCTGAAGAAGATTCCGTCATTCAAGAACAAATTAATGCGGCTGAAACGGGTGATCCTTCCGAGCAATCAAAACTTGCATTTATGTATGCCAAAGGTATACACACCAAAAAAGATGAGAAAACAGCATTGCACTGGTTCAAGGAAGCAGCAAACAGTAATCATGTTAATGCTCAATATAATCTCGCATTGATGTATGCCAAAGGCCGTGGCGTGGAACAGGATTTCCAGGAAGCATTAAAATGGTATGAATTAGCCGCTTATCAGGGAGATGTTATTTCACAATACTCATTAGGGATGATGTATAGCAAAGGGATAGGTACTGAAAAGGATAATGAAAGCGCTTATGAGTGGTTTCTAAAGGCTGCAGAACAGGAAGACACTAATGCACAATACAAAGTCGCAGAAATGTTAAGTAAAGGCCTTGGCGTTAATGTCGATTATGTAGCAGCGTACGGTTGGTATGAAAAAGCCGCTGTTAAAGGACATACGCTGGCACAAATGAAACTCGCCTATATGTATGGTAAAGGGCAAGGAGTAAAACGAAACGATACAGAATCTTACCATTGGTTTAGAAAGGCTGCAGAACAAGGGCATCCTAAAGCACAATATAACCTGGGTGTAATCTATGCAAAAGGACGTGGCATTCCAAAGGATACAAGTGCTGCAAAAAAATGGTATAAACTCGCTGCAAATCAAGGCGACGAGCATGCCGAAAAAGCCCTGGCAAAAATAAATTCTTAGTACTTAAGTTCTTTCTGATAACCAGCTAGCAACTGATGGTGGAATCATTTTTTGTGCCTTGCCACTGACATAGATTCCTATATGTCCTCCAGGAAACTCAAGAGACTCGTAATCATCGGTACCCACGCATCCCTCTAATGCTTTCGAAGAATCGGGTGGTACTAAATGGTCATCTGTTGCATAGATATTCAACACCGGAATCTTGATGTTCTCCAGGTCTACCGTTTTTTCTCCAATCCTGACTGAACCTTTTACCAAACCATTTTGTTGATAAAACTGTTTAATAAATTCTCTATACGCTTCACCAACTTGATCCGGGCTATCAAAGATCCATTTTTCCATGCGCATAAAATTCATAGCCTTATTCTTGTCATCCAGGATATCGACCAGGTTGACGTATTTCTCACCCATTAAAGTATGAGGCTTTAAAATGAGGAATACCCAATTCAACATCTCACCGGGAATATTACCCAT
>JBNLAL010000075.1:0-6920 GCA_050302115.1 Gammaproteobacteria bacterium
TGCCACGTATACCACCATGTGCAACCGGTTTTCCGGTAACACAACCTAAACAATTTATATCTTCCGGGTGTAAATGCTTATAAGTATCTGTTATCCATGCCATCTCGCGTTCACCTGTTCCCATATCCGGTGCAGGGACATTGGTTGCCGGACTGAGAAAACCTTTTCTGACCAGTTCTCTGGCAAAACGGCGTGTAATTCGCTGTAAGTCGTCACGCGTATATTTTGTAGGATCGATCAAAAGCCCGCCTTTTGAACCACCGAAAGGAACATCAACGATAGCGCATTTATACGTCATCAACGATGCCAGTGCTTCGACCTCGTCTTCATCAACTATGGGAGCAAAACGAATTCCGCCTTTGGATGGGAGTCTGTGATCGCTATGTACGGAACGCCAGCCGGTGAAGACCTCAATTTTGCCATTGATCTCTACCGGAAAACTGACCTTAATCGTGGAATTACATACTTTTATGGCATTTGCGATACCGGGATCGATATCCAGTACAGTTAAGGCTCTATCGACCATGTAGTTGACACTTTCACTGAAACTCAAGGACTTGTTGTTGTTATTTTTCCCCATTTCTTTGTCTCCCTGCTCATTTATGACTTATAAATTAGAGCTTAGTCGAATATTTTCACTATTCCATCCATATCATGGAAGCTGTTCGTCCAGTCACACCATCACGTCGATAGGAATAAAATAAGTTTTCTTGTTCGTAAGTACATAATCCACATTCATAAATTGCGCCAATTCCCCTGTTTTTCAGGATTATTTTTACAATAGAAACCAGATCGCATTGCCAATGGTTCTTGTCTGTTTGTTCAAAGGCTGTTTGCGTCAAAGAGAGATGTTTTCTGCAACTATCATAAACATCTGTGCCAACCTCATAGTGTTTGGCACAGATACAAGGACCAATCCAGACCATAATTGTTGAGGGCTTATCTAATAATTCAACGGCCTTTTCGATAATGCCATTACATATTCCTTTCCAACCTGCATGAACAGCAGCAACTTTTGTCCCTGTTGAATTACAAAACAGGAGTGGCACGCAATCAGCCGTCATGATTGTACATATTCGATTTTTTATTGTGGTATAGGCACCATCTGCATTGGTATCAGTTACTACATCATCAAGACAAATGATTCGGTTGCTATGTGTTTGTGATAACCAGTAAGGGGGTGAAGAGAGTTTTAGATGTTTAACAAGAAAGTTACGATTTTTTTCAACATGGTATTTATCATCACCAACATGGGTGGCGAGATTTAACATCGCAAATTGATTCTGGCTAAAACCGGGTTTTCGGGTTGTAGTACCCGCACGAATATTCTCTGGAGCTGGCCAATCCGCCCACAGCCAGGTTTTATTTTGAAACGTCATAGGCTTCGAGATCGGCAATCAGCTGTTTCATATCAGAAGGTAGTTCTGCCTCAAATCTTTTTTCTTTATTTGTAACGGGATGTGGTAATTCCAGGATGTGGGCATGCAGGGCCTGACGTTCAAAGACCTTAATTTTATCGCGTAAGATCGGGTCGACTCCTTTAACAATAGAATGGTTTCTTCCATAAACGGGGTCACCCACTATGGGATGTTTAATGTAAGACATATGAACCCGAATTTGATGTGTTCGTCCAGTTTCAAGATTAACTTTTAGATGGGTGTAGTGATTGAATTTTTTTATTATACGAAAGTGGGTCACCGCTTGTTTTCCATTATTTGTTACAGCCATTTTAATTCTGTTGGAAGGGTGTCGCCCAATGTTCGTTTCAATTGTTGAGCCAGCTGTAACTTGACCGCAAACAATGGCCTGATATTCACGCTTGATCTGCCGGTTTTGAAGTTTGTCGACTAAAAAGGTATGGGCTGAAAGTGTACGAGCGATTACCATGATGCCAGTGGTATCTTTATCCAGACGATGGATGATACCTGCGCGTGGTAGTAACTTAAGATTTTCATCGAAGTTTAAAAGCGCATTGATCAAAGTATGACTTGGATTACCTGCTCCTGGATGAACAACAAGACCAGCAGGTTTGTTTATTAATATAAGTGCGTCATCTTCATAAACTATGTCCAGGGGAATGTCTTCCGGGGCATATTCTTCAATATCATCAAACTCAACGCATGCTTGTATGATATCGCCCGGACTTACGATGTCTCGTTGCCGAAGATTTTGGTTATTTACGGTGATTTTTCCTTCTTTGATCCAGGATTGGATGCGCGATCTTGAATGTTCCGGGATTAGCCGGGCCAGGACATGGTCCAGGCGCTTACCGGCAAATTCATCTGGGACCGGGGTTTTGAATTCTATTTTGCTCATTATTAACAATAGAAAATTATTGAGTCTTTTCCTGAAGTTTGTATTAGGCTACCCTACATACTATGCGACATTTACTTATAATTTTAGTGGTTTTAACACTT
Source organism: Gammaproteobacteria bacterium (assembly GCA_050302115.1). Lineage (GTDB taxonomy): Bacteria > Pseudomonadota > Gammaproteobacteria > Eutrophobiales > Eutrophobiaceae > JBNLAL01. The sequence continues at coordinate 2,418 of JBNLAL010000075.1, forward strand.
TCGGCCTGTTCTTATTTTTCAGAAGACGAGGATGAGACGGTAACTTGGAGTGCAGATCGTTTATATGCGGAAGCCAAAGGGAAGCTTGATGCAGGTTATTACAAAGATGCAGTAAAACTCTATCAAAAGCTGGAAACGCGTTATCCATTTGGAACACATGCACAGCAAGCATTGCTTGATTTATCGTATGCGTATTATAAAAACGAAGAGCCGGATGCAGCTGTATCGGCTTGTGAGCGATTTATCAAACTATATCCGCAAAACGCACATGTTGATTATGCTTTTTATCTTAAAGGTTTAACAAACTTTAATAGAGGGAAGGGTTTAACGCAGCGGTTTTTACCCACTGATGAATCGCAACGAGATCCAGGTGCCGCATTGCGTGCATTTCAGGATTTTTCCGAATTGGTAAAACGTTTCCCTAATAGTCAATATGTTGAAGATGCCGAACAAAGAATGCGCTATTTGAGAAATAATCTTACACAGAATGAGGTGCATGTTGCGACTTATTATATGAGACGAGGAGCATTTGTTGCTGCGGCAAATCGTGCGAGATATGTAGTGGAAAACTATCCTCGAACACCAGCAGTGCCTGATGCACTTGTCATTTTGGCTAAAGCTTACCGTGTATTGGAGATGGATGATTTGGCAGATGATGCATTACGAGTACTTGAATTCAATTATCCCAATCATCCTGGAATTTACGAAGTGAGAGAAGTAGAGGTAGTTAATTAGTTTCCAGATATCCTGAGCAAATAGGATATCGTCGATCTCTACCGAATGCGCGTTCCGTAATCCGTGTACCGGGTGCTGATTGACGGCGTTTATATTCGTTTTTATCGACCATACGCACGACTCGATCTACAGTCTCCTTATCAAAACCACTGGCAATAATCTTTTCCGGCGGTTCATCGTTTTCAATATAGCGTTCCAGAATAGGATCGAGCATATCGTAAGCAGGTAATGAGTCCTGGTCTAATTGGTCATGTCGTAATTCAGCAGTAGGTGGTCTTGTTATTACATTTTCCGGAATTACTCTACTCTGTGTATTCCGCCAAATTGCCAATCTGTATGCCAGTGTTTTCCATACATCTTTCAGCGGGGCGTAACCGCCCACCATATCACCGTATAAAGTAGCATATCCTACTGCCATTTCACTTTTATTACCTGTCGTTAAAACGAGTTTGCCACTTTTATTAGATACGGCCATTAGTAGAATGCCTCTGCAACGAGCCTGAATATTTTCTTCAGTTAGATCGGTTGGTAAACCTTTGAAACGTTCTTCAAGAGAATCAAGAAAGGCATTAAATGAAGACTCAATTGAAATTACTTCGTATTTGATTCCAAGAATGTTTGCCTGTTCAATTGCATCACTATTACTCATGTCTGATGTATAACGTGAAGGCATGATTAAGACTTCTACATTTTCTGCACCAAGTGCATCAACGGCAATACTGGTTGTTAGTGCAGAATCAATCCCTCCTGACAGACCGATAACAACACCATTAAAATTATTTTTCCTTACATAATCTCTAACACCCAAGACAATAGCGTTGTATACGCTTTTTTCCTCACAAGGGTAATCAATATTTACAGGAACATTTTCGGCTTCATTTTCGGAATTTAATTTAAACTTGAATGAGAATAAACCTTCTTCAAACTGGGGGGCATGGCAAATGATTTCTCCCTTGTTGTTAACGACCATTGAGTTACCGTCAAACACTAATTCATCTTGTCCACCTACCAGGTTTGAATACACTATACTTATACTATTTTCGGAGGCTCTTTTTTTTATAATGTTTTCACGTTGTTTCAATTTCCCCTTATGATAGGGAGAGGCATTAATATTAAATAAAATTTTTGCTCCTGATTTTGCTGCAGCTTTTGCAGGTTCTGGAACCCATACATCTTCACAAATTGTTATAGCTGTATTAATTCCTTTTATATTAAAAATTTCTATTTTATTTCCTTCATCAAAATAACGTTTTTCATCAAAAACACCATAGTTTGGTAGAACCTGCTTAAAATAAGTATTTTTAATTTCACCATCGTATATATGACTGCAAGCATTAAAAAGTTTATCGTTTTGTTTTACTGGATAACCTATTAAGACATGAAGATCTTTTGTAATGCTGCAAATTTGTTGTAAAGCTTCATTAATATATTGGTGAAAAGCAGGCCGAAATAACAAGTCTTCCGGAGGGTATGAGCAAATGCTTAATTCAGGAAAAAGGATAATGTCAATTTCATTTTTTTTCTGGGTAGAAGTGATTGCATCAATAATCTTTGTTGTATTACCTTTTATGTCACCAACTGTGAGATTAAGTTGTGCGAGTACAACACTTAAACAGGGATTTTCCATATTAAATAAAGACTATAAATAATGGTTAAACTATACCAGATGATTGGTAATGTTTACTAAATGACATTTCTTGATTTAAAAGACAGAATTATTTGATTTTTTCAGCAATGGCATTACCTAGTTCTGCTGGAGAACGTACAGTTTTTACTTTTGCTTCTTCAAGTGCTGCAAATTTGTCGTCGGCTGTTCCTTTTCCTCCAGAAATAATTGCCCCGGCATGTCCCATTCTTTTTCCAGGTGGAGCAGTTACACCGGCAATATAGCCAACGACAGGTTTGGTTACATTTTCCTTGATAAATTTAGCTGCTTCCTCTTCTGCAGTACCGCCAATTTCACCTACCATAATTATGCCTTTTGTGTCAGGGTCTTCCTGAAATAACCCAAGACAATCAATAAAATTCATACCGTGGATAGGATCTCCACCAATACCAACACAGGTACTTTGCCCAAGTCCATTTTGTGTTGTTTGATGTACAGCCTCATAGGTTAATGTCCCTGAACGTGAAACAATGCCAACGCAGCCGGCTTTATGAATACTGCCTGGCATAATACCTATTTTGCATTGGTCAGGTGTTATCAGGCCAGGGCAGTTTGGGCCTATAAGACGTATGTCAGGTTTTTGTTCCAGATAGGCCCGAACACGAACCATGTCAATAACAGGAATCCCCTCAGTAATACAAACGATTATTTCAATACCGGCCTCTGCGGCCTCGGTAACAGCTTCTGCGGCAAATGCTGCAGGTACCATGATCATAGTGGCATTGGCACCAGTGCTTTCTATTGCATCTGTGACAGTATCAAATACAGGTTTATCCAAATGTTTTTCTCCACCTCTTCCTGGTGTAACCCCTCCTACTATTTGGGTACCATATTCAATAGCTTGTGTTGCGTGAAAGGTTCCCTGGTTTCCGGTAAACCCTTGAACAATAACTTTTGTGTCTTTGTTAACAAGTATGGCCATTACTGTTTCTCTCCTGCTGCTGCAACGGCTTTCTCGGCAGCATCAGTCAGGTTGTCTGCTGCGATAATTGTGAGCCCACTTTCAGCTAAAGCTTTTTTGCCTTCATTGACATTTGTTCCTTCCAGTCTGACAACAACTGGAACCTTTACACCAACTTCTTTCACGGCTGTTATAATTCCTTCGGCAATGAGATCACAACGTACTATTCCGCCAAAAATATTTACCAGGATTGCTTTTACGTTTGTATCTGACACTATTAGTTTAAAAGCTTCAGCTACTCTTTCTGCAGTTGCCCCACCTCCTACGTCCAGAAAGTTTGCAGGGTCACCTCCATGGAGTTTAATAATATCCATGGTCGCCATAGCTAAACCAGCGCCATTCACCATGCAGGCTATATTACCGTCCAACGTAACATAATTAAGATCGAATTTTTTTGCGATACTTTCTTTTTCATCCTCCTGACTTGGGTCACGCCATTCTTCCAGGAGAGACTGTCTGAAAAGAGCATTGTCATCGATCGATACTTTTGCGTCTAACGCTTCAAGGTTTCCATCAGTATTTATTATTAATGGATTAATTTCGACAAGACTTAAGTCTTTATCTATATAAAGTTTATAAAGTCCTCTTAGAATCAAAATGAGTTGTTTACGTTGATCATTGTTTAGTCCAAGGGCAAAACCAATTCTACGACTTTGGTGATCCTGGAGGCCTAATATTGGATCAATAATAACACTAATGATTTTTTCAGGATTGGTCGCAGCAACTTCTTCTATATCCATGCCTCCTTCAGTGGAAGCCATAATTGCTATTCGACGACTGGCCCGATCAACAACCATTCCGAGATAAAGTTCAGATGCAATATCGGAGATACTTTGAATAAGGACACAATTTACAGGTTGTCCATTAGGAGCAGACTGTTTTGTTATAAGCCTACTGTGTAGTAATGAACGGACCATTGAATCCAGTTCCTCAGTCCCTTTAACTAATTTTACACCACCAGCCTTACCGCGACCGCCTGCATGTACCTGAGCTTTCACGACCCAGCCATCTCCTCCCAAATCTGCTGCATTTCGCAACGCTTCTTTTATAGAGTGAGCTGGCTTGCCGGCAGGAACGGGAACACCGTATTCTTCAAACAGCTTTTTTGCCTGATATTCATGAAGGTTCATGTTATATCCTT
>JBNLAL010000076.1:0-6913 GCA_050302115.1 Gammaproteobacteria bacterium
ATCATTTCGCCACCTTAAAAGGGCTTCATATCCAACCAGCCTGTTTTTCATCGCATTAAACTGTTTTTGAAAATGAAGTTCAAAAGCGTTGTTATCAATGGCATGGCGAAGCTGGGTTTCAAGGGTAAACTTATTCAGGGATTCGGCATTCATTTCATCGGCATAAAATTGATAATTGTTTCTTCCTTCCTGTTTTGCGTGATACATTGCCGCGTCGGCATTTCTGATTAATTCGGGAACAATGGAACCATCGTTGGGATACATGCTGATACCGATACTGGGACTAATATTAATTTCCTGTCCATCAATCAAAATTGGATCTTTTAAAACATTAATGATCTTGTTTGCCATTTTGGCTGGGATCATTTTGTTGTTAATTCCAACCATAATAATAGTAAATTCATCACCACCTAATCGAGCAACCGTATCTGAACTACGGACACAGGAGCTTATTTTGTTAGCGACAGCCTGTAATAGTTTGTCACCGGCTGCATGCCCAAGCGAATCATTAACCTGTTTAAATCGATCCAGATCAATAAACATAACAGCAACCATTTGCTTGTTACGATTAGCTATTGATATATTGTTTTCCAGGCGGTCCATAAATAGAGAACGATTTGGAAGACCGGTTAACATATCGTAGTTGGCAAGAGTACGTAATTGTTCTTCAGTTCGTTTACGTTCACTGATATCTTCATATAACCATATTGTGCCTAACTCAGGTTTGCCATCAACGATAGATTTTGCCGATATGGCACACCAGAACTTTTCTCCATCACTGTGTTGTACTAATTGTTCTGTTCTATAAATACTGCCATCCCGGAAACTTGGGTAAGCTTCATCACCCACTCTTTCAAAATCATTTTGTGATACAAAAAGAATCTCTGTTCGTAAGCCTTTTATACTATGACGTTCATAACCAAACATCTCTTCAAATCTTTGGTTAACAGATATAAAGCGACGATCAACCAGGTGAGCTATACCTACCAATGCATTTTCAAGTATTGCCTTAAGGCGTTGCTCGTTTTCCTGCAACGCGTCTCTTGCCGTTGATAATTCATTAATTAAATCTTCATTACGTTCAGCAAAATTATTGAATGTATTTGCAACGAGCCAAAATTCATCTTGAGCAAAATCGTTTTTATTTAAACGCGATCTTAGTTTTCCACGGGTAAGCTCATTGATTATTCTACTTATGAGAGATAAAGGATGATTAATGCGGTGACGGAGTGAGCGAATAATCGTGGTAATAAACAAAACGACAAAAATACTGACTATAAATATTATAAAGTAACTCAGACGTGTAAACCTTTCAGTATCTTGCTTGTTCTTTTTGATTGTATTATCCAGATGGTTTTCCAATTTATTTACCATATTAATCATGGCAGTTGCATTTTTATGCACTTTGTTATTTAAATGTGTTTCTATGTCAGTCTTAAGGTTTAGATATTGTGTTCGCTGGTTGTAAATTGAAAATTCGTCTTTAATCAGGATGTTTATAAGATGTTTCATTGCAGAATTAACACGGTTTACATCACGCATGAGATCAGGCAAATTTTTTAATTCTGCCGAGAGAATATCAAGGGAATGTTGTATCTGGCTAATTTCCTGTGCAATCTCGTTGTCTCTAACACTAATCAGGGCATCGCGATTAGTTAATTGACTCAATTTACGGCTTAATTGAATTATTTGTAATGAACTTAATTGAACCTGATAACTGGCGGTTTCAACACGCTGTTGTTGACCAAGTAATGAATCCAGTAATCTTGAATCAAGGTTAGCGGTCTGAATATCATTGCTATTAATATCTGAAAAAGCCTGATCAAGAGCTATACGAGTTCGGCTTGCTTTAAGTTTAATTTTACCTGCAGCACTATCAACAGCATCAATAATTTCCTGAACAAATTCTTCAAGGTTGTGATTATTGGAGCGAAGATCATTGTTAAGCCTGATCAATGATTGTTGTTTTTTATATAGCTCAATATCAGCATCCAGAAATTTTTCAAAAATATTTTCAAAGTCGCTCGTTAAATCAAAGGTTTCATCAGAATTTAAAATTTGTTTTAGTGTTCGCAAATCATCATTAAAAGCATGAACAAGTCCTTTTCTATTTTCTATCGAATTTAATTCAGCAACACTTTGAGATAACGCTATATCAGAATTACGTCTGATTAATGCAGTAATGGTATTATTCAATCGTTTTATTACTGTTTCGGTATTAACAACGTATTCAACCAGCACTTTTTGGGAATCAAAAGAGAGTTTTTCCATCGTGACTGTGGAGATTGCAAGGATTAATATGGCGATGGAACTGGAATAAAAAACAAATCTCAGCAGCTGTTTAATATCTGCTTTCTTTAGATATTTACCAAGGTAGCTTGAAAGGTTTTCCAGTGTGCTATTAATCATAATTAATATTTTGCCAATTTACTGGAATAAAATGTTTGTCCCTGATCATCATTGGCCAAACCTTATGAATGGCCTGATGATTATCTCTTGAGAAAGAAATATTCAGACCAAGTCCGATATCAAGATCATTAAGTTTTTGTAAAGCATCAACCAAGGATTCCCGGCTAATGTCTCCTGGTATCAGCCTTAATGCTTCAACAAATATTTTTGCGATTATGTATCCTTCAAATGAAATAAAGGAGGCTTCTGCATCAGGAATAAATTCTGTCAGGTCTTTTCTAAATTGTTCCGCTACAGGCAAGTCTGAATTAAAATCCGGTACCACTTCTGTAATGATGACATTTTCTATATTGTCACCAAGTTCTTTCATTAAGGCAGTACTGCCCACAAAAGAGAGGTTTAAAAACAGACAATCGGGTAAATCTTCTTTTGCTAATTTAATGAATTTTGCAGACGGGGCATAACCTCCAGCCATTATTATTGCTTTGGGTTTAACATGGTGATCGAGTATTGTAGCAAGAGCACCTTCTACATTAAGAGAGTTACGTGTATATCGACCATGTGCAATCGAGTGTACATTCAGGTATCCATGTTTTCTTAGCGCATTGATCGTGCCTTCATAGCCGGCATCGCCATACCCATCTCGCTGGGTAAACAATGCAATCTCCTCCGGTCTTATTCCAGCTTTAAGCAAACCATCCACCATGTTTTCAACCTCTTCCGAGTAACTGGCACGATAGGTAAATATATATCGATTGGGTGGGGTTTTTCTTAATAAAGGGGCGCCAGTAATCGCACCTATGAGGGGAACGCCATGTTCTATGGCTATGGGTACAGTGACAATTGCTGTCGGTGTGCCAACATTTCCAATAACAGCGACGACATTATGCTGTTCAATAAGTCGGCGCATATTAGGTGCAGCCAGATGAGGCTCATAACCGTCATCTTCTACAATTAGGTGTATTGTTTCTCCTTTAACACCTCCTTCCTTATTGACCCTGTTAAAATAGGAACTTATTCCTGCAAGTACACTTTTTCCTACAGCCTGCAAGGGTCCGCTGAGAGGTGTAGTCATGCCTACACTGATCTCTGCATGTGCTGTTCCATACATAAAAATATGGAATAAACAGATAAAAAACAGTTTAAACAGAAGACTGTTTTTTAATCGTTCCAGCATTAAATGTTTGTATGCCACACCCATGTTTCTATTTATAATTGTTATTTATGCTGTCATCCCTTACACATAGATTTAAAACTAAAAATACAGACAATTTCTATGCCAAGTCATGAATAATATGTGTATTTTTAAATAAATTAAAGTTTATTAATATCAATAGCTTATTTTAGGTATAAAACCTAATTATTGATATACATCAATATTTTAAATAAGTAGTTTTATTTTTAATATTTTGAAATTAAAAAGAGTCCAGATTTTTAAACTGTTTAAATAATAAAAAACCGCCCCATACAATCGCAATAATAATGAGTACTGTTCCCGTTATATCAAAATTTGTGGCTATTTCCCGATGTTTATCAATCATGTCAAATTCAGAAAGTATATTTGTCCAGTCATGAGAACCGGGACGGTCTGCACCGGTAAAACCACCCAGTAAAACCAGTTTTTGATCCAGGGCATCATCTATATAAGGTGCACAATCCATGAAACTCTGTCCTAACCACCAGAGACAAACTGCTGCCCCGAAATTATTTTTACTTTTTATTAGAAAAGTTAGCATGACAACGATAGGCATCAATAGTTGACCAAGCATTCCTCCAAGCTTGGTCATAAACCAGCCAAAAGGCATAAAAATAACATGTCCCGCTTCATGAAAAATCAGATTGACCCTATGCATAAAAGATTTGCCAATAGCATACGGGTTATTTACAAAGTCCATATTAATAAATTGCCAACCCAGAATGATTATCCCTATATATACAGCAATACGCCCATAGAAAATGAAAGGATTAACTTTATCTTCCACATAAAACAAACGGGAAAGTACTATGTTAGTTATACCGGTTGAATCAGATTGTTCTGTTTTATTGCCAGCTTTAGAAAGTGTGGATGAGGCATATTGCTGTTTCATCCATTTTGCAAAAATAAGTCCACAGGCCGGACACACATCCGGGTTGGGATCATCACCTGCCTGCCGTTCATACTTGCACTTGGGACAAGTGTTATACATAACTCAGGGTTTTTCGTAACCACATGCCCAACATACTGCAAACTGACCTTCGATAGATTCACCGCATTGGCAGTCCCAGTTTTGGTCTATTTTGGCTTGTGCGAGTGTTGCTTCTATAATTTCATTTGCAGCATCATAATCACTGTCGTTAATAACCCAGACTTCAGGCCAACACTCATTGATTGGTAATTCACCAATACCACCTGTGAGATTTATATTCTTTAGATAAGAATCAATCCCGCTTGCTTCCAGCAAACTATGAATATGCCCGGCCATGATGGCATTGTCACTGGAGTAAACCTTTTTCATGCTATTGCAATACCCAAACAAGACACAGAATAGAGATGAGTAACGCAACTAGCGCAAATAATGTAATGCGATTTAAATGAGTCATCGTCTGCTTAAGCTGTGCCGCTAAAGACTCATTTTGCTTGGCGAGTTCTTCGATCAATTTAATTTGTTCAACATTCGCATCATTATTTTTATCCAGGCGTTGATGGATATGAATAATTTCATTCTTTAAACCTTCAATTGTGTCCGGTGTTTCTTCTTTTGTTTCAAGTTCGTTTCCCTGGTCACGAATAAGTTTAATCAAGCGAGCCGCGCCCTGCAGGACCAGTGGCGCCGTGTTAAGAATAGTATTTATTGTTGCAAGACTCATAATCGGTTTTTTTGCCATCGTTATGTTAATCACTAATGTCAGAAAGTGTTTGTGTTGCAGATTGAATAATAAAACCGGCATCAACACCAACGGTTAATAATGTAAATCCTTTCTCCTTATAGGGTAGTACGGCTTCGGCGCTGACTCCAAAAAAGCCCATGCTAACTCCGGCATTTTTGCAACTTTTTATCACAGTATTAATCGCATCCTGCACAATGGGGTCATTGATCTCGCCCGGTTTACCCAGGCTGGCCGATAGATCATAAGGCCCAACCAGAATGGCATCCAGACCTTCAAGTTTTACGATTTGATCGATATTATCAATGGCGGCCTTACTTTCTGCCTGGAGTATGACGGCGGTTTCTTCGTTGGCATTTTTAAGATAATGTTCAAATTCAATCCCGTATTTATGAGCACGTCCAATACCAATTCCACGATCACCAACGGGAGCATATTTACAATGTCTGATGATCTCTTCAGCCTGTTCGACAGTGTGAACCTGTGGCACGATGATTCCCGCTGCACCAATATCCAATGCTTTTTTAATCCAGATTGCTTCACCCACCGGCACCCGTATCACACAAGGAGTGGGCGATGCGGCTTGTAACATACCCTGAGCCTGTTGTGGATTAAAGGCACCGTGTTCCGCATCTATGAATAACCAGTCGTAACCGACATGAGAGAGGAGTTCACAGATTTCAGCTGATGGTAAACTTACTAATGTTCCATTGAGAATTTCTCCGGAACGTAAGCGTTTTACAAAATCGCGTGAATTCGTCATGGATACCGTACCTCGTGCTGATAGTTATATATTGTTAGACATGACATGATATCGCTTTCCATATATTGAATAATAGAGAAGCATACTTATATATTTTGGATTAAATGAAATTTTCCATAAAAAATCCGGTCAATAACAACAAAAATAAACGTTGGAGATAAGATGTCTGTAATTTCGGAAATACAACGCCTTCAATCACATATCAGTCAGGAAATCATAGGCCAGGAAAAACTGGTTAACCGCTTACTCATTGCCTTATTGGCAGATGGACATTTACTGGTGGAAGGGGCGCCGGGACTGGCAAAGACCAGAGCGATAAAGGTACTGGCAGATGGTATTGAGGGTAATTTTCATCGCATTCAGTTTACACCGGATCTATTGCCTGCAGATTTAACCGGTACGGAAATATACCGCCAACAGGAAGGCAGTTTTGTTTTTCAACAGGGGCCATTATTCCATAATCTGGTTCTTGCTGATGAGATCAATCGTGCCCCGGCCAAGGTTCAATCAGCGTTACTGGAAGCCATGGCAGAACGCCAGATCACCGTCGGTAAAAAAACATACACCCTACCTAGACTTTTTCTGGTGATGGCCACGCAAAACCCGATCGAACAGGAAGGGACTTATCCCTTACCCGAGGCACAACTCGATCGGTTCTTGATGCATGTCACGATTGATTATCCAAACGATCAGGAAGAATTGGGGATATTACGATTGGCGCGAGATGAGGCAAAACAGTCGTTTAAAGCCAATGCCGCTTCACCCATTAAACAGGAAACCATTTTTGCAGCACGTGATGAAGTCCTGTCTATCTATATGGCGGAAAATGTAGAACAGTATTTATTGCAGATCGTGCTGGCAACCCGAAAGGCTGCC
>JBNLAL010000077.1:0-6845 GCA_050302115.1 Gammaproteobacteria bacterium
GTGAAATGATGACACGATGATCTGTGGTGAGTTGCTCAAGGGTATCTTTATTCAAACGATAAATTCGTGTGTCACCAACATGGAAGATATGTGCTGTTGTGGACTTTATGACCATAGCACTCAAGGTACAAACACAGCCCTTGTCCTTGTCATAACGTCCCTGGCCACGTTGCGTTTGTGAATGCAGCCAGGAGTTTGTCGCTTCCAATACGCGTAATGCTGATTGCTTTACAGACCACGCGTCGGAAGTGCAATAGTAATCTTCTAAAAAACCGGTAACCGCTGATTCGCTTGCAATATGACCAATATCACTACTACTTATGCCATCAGCCAGCGCAATAGCGATGCCTTTCGAACTTAATTGAGGTTCCTCCGGTATATAGATACCGTGGAAATCCTGGTTAGTTTTCTTGTGGCCCTTGTCGGAATACTGACCTGAGGATATTTTTAATTGTTGTAACATTAGTATCTATCCTTTTAAGGTCAGTATTCACTGGAGACGTATCAGGGGTACAAGATTTTACCAGCTTTTGTAGGGCAGAAACTTGCCATTTAATGTCAGTAATACACGATCACCTTTAGGATCTTCAATCTTGTCGACTTCCATTGAAAAATCGATAGCGCTCATGATGCCATCGCCAAATTTTTCCTGAATAACTTCTTTCAGTGTTGGGCCATATACACCGACAACTTCATAGAGGCGATAGATCAAAGGATCAGTCGGAATTGTCTGATCCCAGATTTTGGTTGGAAATTCTTCCAGCGCTGTTGCTACTTCTGCATCCAGTCCCAGGTAGTCGGCAATGGCCTTTGCTTTTTCCTTTGGTGCACTGTTCATGCCCAGGCAGGCTGATGCTAACCATACCGGTGACATATCGAGATCCTTACCCATTTGTTCCCATGTCAAAGCTTTTGAAACTTTTGTGCTGACAATAATATCTGTCATGGATTGTTTGTTCATAAAAAAACTCCTGCGTATGTATAAGGAAAGAAGCCCCTGATTTTTATCAGGGGCTTCCGGTTTTAGATGAATGGTTAATTAAGCAGCAATAGCTGTAACGTTACGCTTTGGTGCAGTTCTGATGTGCGTGCTATAAAGCGTTAATCCGGTAAAAGCAATACCACCAACCAGGTTACCCAAAACAGTCGGGATTTCGTTCCAGATGAAATAATCTGCGATAGAAAATTCCGCGCCCATCATTAGACCGGCAGGGAATAAAAACATGTTTACGACTGAATGCTCGAACACCATGTAAAAGAAAACCATGATAGGCATCCACATGGCAATGACTTTACCGCTGACATTAGTAGAGATCATCGCACCGACTACGCCTGTTGATACCATCCAGTTACACATCGCGCCGCGAATAAAAATAGTGAACCAACCGGCCAAACCATATTCTGCATAACCTAGCGTACGGGCTTTACCGATACCTGCAATCTTTTGTCCTACCACTCCAGGGTCGATCGAGAAACAATAGGTAAAATAAATGGTCATGAAAAGGGCAACAGTTAACGCACCGGCAAAGTTACCGGTAAAGGTTAAGCCCCAGTTACGTAGGACCCCCCCTATAGTTACTCCGGGACGTTTATCAAACAGGGCAAGCGGACATAGTACGAAAACACCCGTGAGTAGATCGAAGCCTAGCAGGTAGAGCATACAAAAACCGACCGGGAACAATACGGCGCCAAGAAGTGGATTGCCTGTATTCACTGTAATAGTAATAGCGAACACCGCTGCCAATGCCAGAATAGCGCCAGCCATATAGGCGCGAATAAGTGTGTCTCTTGTGGACATAAAAATTTTTGATTCCCCGGCATCCACCATTTTCGTGACAAATTCCGAAGGTGCTAGATAAGACATATTTTATTTCTCCCAAATTAATAACATGTTTAATTTTGTTTAGCCCAAAAAAAAAGACGCATTGAGACTGTGAAGTCTCAAGCGCCTTTGCTTGTTAAATGCTTTTTATCAACGTTGATAATAAGCGTTGTCTTGAACATTCGCAGCATTCGTGCCAGAAAGATAAGCTGTTGATTATGAATAGTTTTAGGGCATATAGGCCAAACTAATACAAAGATTTTGCACTATATTGGTCCAGCATAATTACCAAACGCACAAAAATAGAGCGTACTAACTGTATTCCAAATCATGGGGTAATCAGTTTTATGTTAAAGAACAATGATTTATTACAGTTTTCATTTGATGGCATAGAAGCTGCAACTCGGCAGGTATTGAGGAATTTACTATTTTGTCTTTTTAAAGAAAGTAGTATTCAAAACTAAACAAGCAAAGGCGCTTGAGACTTCACAGTCTCAATGCGTCTTTTTTTTTGAATGATACAAACATATACAGAAATAGAACTATGAAAAAGAAACTGGTTGTTATTGGTAATGGAATGGTCGGCCATTATTATGTTGAAAAACTGTTACAGAGTGATCTGGATGTACAGATTACTGTAATTGGTGCCGAACCCAGGCCTGCTTATGATCGCGTTCATTTGTCTGAATTCTTTTCCGGTAAAAAACCGGAGGAGCTGGCATTAACCAGTAGAGAGTTCTATCAGGAAAATAATGTAGAAGCTTACTTCGGTGATCCGGTTAGCGTAATAGAAACGGATAAAAAATCAGTGACTACTACTGGTGGTATGACGTTTCAATATGACAAACTGGTTATGGCCACTGGATCCTATGCCTTTGTTCCCCCCATACCGGGTAACGACTTACCTCATTGTTTAACTTATCGAACCATAGATGATCTGGGTGAAATCAAGGCCAGTGCAGAAGATAGTCAGGTTGGTGTCGTTGTTGGTGGTGGATTACTCGGTCTTGAATGCGCCAATGCATTAATGAATCTCGGTCTTGAAACACATGTTGTTGAATTTGCGCCTGGCTTGATGAATGTGCAATTGGATAACGGTGGTAGCAATATGCTACGAAAAAAAATTGAAGGATTGGGTGTTCATGTCCATACCAGCAAGGCTACTGAATTAATAAAGAAAGGAGAACAACATCGTTTAAAAATGCAGTTTGCAGATGGTGGCGAACTGGAGACCGATATGATCGTGTTCTCTGCCGGTATTCGACCTTATGACGAATTGGCAAAAAAAGCAGGATTAAAAGTAGGTGAACGCGGCGGTATTGTTATTGATTACAACTGTCGAACCAGTGATAAGGATATTTTTGCCATTGGTGAATGCGCATTATGGGGAGGACGAACATTAGGTTTGGTTGCTCCCGGTTACCGTATGGCCGATGTTGCAATAAGCCAGTTAACTGAAGACAAGACAACATTTAAAGGCGCCGATATGAGTACCAAGCTTAAATTGCTTGGTGTTGATGTTGGATCAATAGGTGATTCTTTAGGAGTGACAGAAGGATCACTTTGTTATCAATTTAATAACCCACGCGAAGAAGTTTATAAAAGCCTGGTAGTGAGCGCGGATAATAAAAAATTACTGGGTGCGGTACTGGTGGGTGACTGTGCAGACTATGACAGTCTCTTACAATATTATCTTAATAGTATCGATTTACCCGAACATCCCGATGATTTAATTCTGCCACAACGTGATGGCAGCGCACCGGTTGGCCTGGGTGTTGATGCACTGCCTGATACAGCACAAATTTGTTCCTGTAATAATGTCAGCAAAGGTGATCTTATTGCTGCCATTGATAATGGCGCAATGGCACTTGCAGATCTAAAGGCCTGTACCAAGGCGGGTACAACTTGTGGTGGTTGTGCCGTAATGGTGGGTCAGGTTTTAAATAATGAACTGGAAAAGCGTGGTGTTGAAGTCAATCATGATATCTGCGAACACTTTCCCTTCACCCGCCAGGATCTTTATATGATTGTTCGTGCGGAAAAGATTAAAACCTTTGAAGAATTAATCGAACGCCATGGTAGCGGCCGTGGTTGTGATATTTGTAAACCGGCCGTGGGTTCAATATTGGCATCATGCTGGAATGATTACGTGCTTAAGAATCAACATGCACAGCTTCAGGATAGTAATGATCACTTTTTGGCAAACACACAAAAAGATGGCACGTATTCCATTGTGCCACGTGTAGCAGGTGGTGAAATCACACCCGATAAACTGATTGTGATTGGTGAAGTGGCAAAGAAGTACGGTTTATATACCAAGATTACCGGCGCCCAACGTGTTGATATGTTTGGCGCGACAGTCGATCAATTACCTTTAATCTGGAAAGACCTGGTGGATGCGGGTTTCGAATCGGGTCATGCCTATGCCAAGGCCTTACGTACTGTTAAGTCTTGTGTTGGTAGTACCTGGTGTCGTTATGGAGTACAGGACAGCGTCAAGATGGCGATCGATTTGGAAAACCGATACAAGGGTTTACGTGCCCCGCACAAGATAAAAATGGCGGTGTCCGGTTGTACACGTGAGTGTGCAGAGGCACAGGGCAAGGACGTTGGTGTAATAGCAACCGAGAAAGGCTGGAACATGTATGTTTGTGGTAATGGTGGTATGAAGCCACGACATGCTGATCTATTTGCATCCGATCTGGATGATGAAACGCTGATTAAATATATCGATCGGTTTTATATGTTCTATATTCGTACGGCTGATCGATTACAAAGAACATCAACCTGGATGGATAATCTCGAAGGCGGCCTTGAATATCTAAAAGAAGTCATTATCGAAGATAAGTTAGGTATTTGTGAAGAGCTTGAGAAAGAGATGGCGTTGATTGTAGACACCTACGAATGCGAATGGAAAAAAACAATTAATGATCCGGAGCGTCTTAAATTATTTAGAACATTTGTTAATAGTGACAAAAAAGACAATAACGTTGTTTTTGTGCAGGAACGAAATCAAATCAGGCCCGCGACAGATGAAGAAAAACAACAATTGGCTAAAACAGCATAGGAGGAATTAATGATGGAAGCTGTTCAAGCTAAAGTAGAAAATGATAACTGGATCGATGTTTACAAGTTTGATGATCTTGTTGCTAATTATGGAATATGTGCTCTGGTTAATGATAAACAGGTTGCTATCTTTCGTTTATCAGGCAGTGACAAGGTCTTTGCAATTGATAACCACGATCCTTTTAGTCAGGCAAATGTCCTTTCCCGTGGTGTTGTTGGTGATTTAAAAGGTCAGCTAGTTGTTGCATCACCAATCTACAAGCAGCATTTTAACCTGGAGACAGGACAATGTCTTGAAGATAACAGTGTGACTATCCCTGTTTATGGTGTACGTGTTGTAGATGGAATGATTCAGATAGCAGGATAGTTGTTCTTAATGTCTAAAAATAAGCAGAAACTAATATTAGTTGGCAATGGAATGGCCGGGATACGGTTTCTGGAAGAACTGAATAAACTTGATACACGGCAGTATGATATTACCGTGTTCGGTAGTGAGCCACACGGTGGTTATAATCGAATTTTGTTATCGCCGCTATTATCGGGTGAACAAACATTAGATGATATTGTTACGCATCCCTCCGACTGGTATAAACAAAACAACATCGAATTAAAGTCAGGTAAGGCTATTGTTGTTATAGACCGTGAAAACAAAACGGTAACTGATAGTGACAATATAAAACATTCTTATGACAAACTCGTTATTGCAACGGGTTCCAATCCTTTTGTCCCCCCCATTCCAGGGCATCAGTTAAAAGGCGTACGCACTTACCGTACTATCGAAGATGTTGATTCGATGATGGAAATGAGTAAAACCAAAAAGAAGGCCGTTGTTATCGGAGGAGGTTTGTTAGGTCTTGGAGCGGCCTACGGATTAATGACCAGAGGTATGGAAGTTACGGTACTACATCTTGCCCCGATACTCATGGAAAATCAGTTAGACGAAACTGCTTCGAATAAATTGATTGGATCATTACAGGCCAGGGGAATTGTTATTCGTACTGAGGCGAATACCAGACAAATTCATGGAGATGATCTGGTTGAATCCATTGAGTTAAACGACGGGACTATTATTCCTGCAGACCTGGTAGTCGTTGCGGTCGGGATAAGACCGAATATAGAACTGGCAAAAACAATGGGACTGGATTGTGAACGTGGAATTTTGGTAGATGACCACTTGCAAACCTCAGATGAGAATATATTTGCATTGGGTGAATGTATACAGCACCGACAAGTCACTTACGGTCTGGTCGCACCGTTATATGAACAAGCGGTGATATGCGCTGCCTATTTATGTGGTAATAAAGAGGTTGCTTATTGTGGTTCGGTAACGGCAACGGGTCTGAAGGTAACCGGTGTGCATTTATTTTCAGCAGGGCAATTCCTGGAAGATGAAGCTTGTAAAACCGTCATAGTAAATGATGACAATCAGGGCATTTATCGAAAACTGGTTATAAAAAATAATATTCTGGTTGGCGCATTACTCTATGGTGATATTAATGCTTCACTTTGGTATCAGGAATTAATCCGGGAAAAAACAGATATTTCACCCTTTAAAGAATTCATTATGTTTGGTCCGGATTATGTGACGGTAAAAAATACGACAGAAGTGTCCTCAATGGCGGCATAATCATGTCATTACCGAAACCAAGTACAAATCAGTCTGTTAAAACAACTTGCCCGTATTGTGGTGTTGGTTGTGGGGTTATTGCCAATGCCTTTTCCAGTGGACGAGTAGTTGTTCGGGGTGATAAGGAACATCCGGCTAATTTTGGACGTTTATGTTCCAAAGGTTCGGCATTGGGAGAAACAGTTGATCTGGAACACCGTTTACTTTATCCCTCTATTAAACATAAACAGGTTGATTGGGATACGGCACTGACTGCCGTTGCTAAAGGGTTTGAAGAGGTTATACAACAACATGGGCCTGATTCAGTTGCCTTTTATGTATCCGGCCAGT
>JBNLAL010000078.1:0-6804 GCA_050302115.1 Gammaproteobacteria bacterium
ATTTTGAAACATTTCCAAAAGTAAAAACATATATGGATAAATGTATTGTTGATGCAAAAGAGAAAGGATATGTTGAAACAATGTTTGGAAGGAAGCGCTACTTACCCGATATACAATCAGCTAATGCAACTGTTAGAGGTTTTGCAGAGAGAAATGCTATTAATTCGCCAATTCAGGGTTCAGCAGCAGACATCATTAAAATAGCCATGAATAACATAATGAAAGCAATTCTTGGCAAATATAAAACACAAATGATTCTTCAGGCCAAAGTATTAGCGGTGATGTAAATCTTAATTTATTTCCACGTAGTAAATTTCCGTTGCGTGCATTTTTTAAAAAAAGCAACAGCCAGGTCGATGGCGATCTTAATAATCAGAACCTTACATCAACGGGGTATGGAATAAACCAGAGCTATATAACCGGAGCAACCAGGTTGAACCTGGATTACCAACATTTAATTGATGAGGATGAAAGCAGCTTTAACACTTCCCTGCCACGCGAAACCAAAGACACGGAAGATACACTTGAACTGACCATGGCTACAAAATTAGGTAATCATGATCTAAGCAGTAGCAGCAAATTCAATTTTGTTAAACGATCAGATCAATTCCTGAGTGATGATCAGATTCTACAAATATTTCGGCATAATTATCGTCCCGGTAATAATTTGACTGTCAACAATCTGTTTACCTATAGCAATCGGGATATTGAACAACTTACCGGAGCAACATCCGATCTTAACCTGGTTCAATTCAACAGTAATGTTTTCTGGCGTCCTAAAACAGAAAAAAAACTGCTAATTACTGCAACCACACTAATGCAAGGATCAGGGGAATTAACCAATAATGAAATCGGGATATTTGATAACGTTGGTGTATCCGGGCAAGCAAGTTATCAGTGGAACCCCTTTCTTAATTTACGCGCCCAAACAAGCGTGAATCATTCCGATATAAGAACCCAGAGTCAACAACGAATTGGTGCTGAATACACACCGGCGGATAGCGACTTATTCGGATTCAGACATGCCTATAACCTTTCTGCAGATGGAACTAATTTTACAGACACTCTTGATCAAGCCAGACAAGAACTCAATTTACGTGCAGGACATATTTTTAGCAGGAACTATCCAACTAAAATCGGCAATGTAAAGATATCATTAACACAAAGAGCTGCAACCATTGTTGACTCTATTAGCAAGGTCGACAGGACCTTAAGCCATACAATTGGTTCAAGTTGGAACAAGTCAACTAACAAATCTACGAATCTTGCCCGTATCACTATCAGCGATACCAGGAGATTCAGTAATGAAAGTAATGAGTTCGGGTTACAACAGGCAAACCTGCAAGTAAATAGTAATTATTTAGTTGGCAGAGATTCCTCAATAAATGGCAACGTGACATTTCAAGCCAACAGAACACTTGATGATGCAACAGATAATAGTGTCGATTTAAACAGCAGCGTTTCACTTAACTATAACCATAATCGTTTGTTTGGCGTACGCAACCTCAGGTTTACGTCAGAAATACGTTACATTTCCAATACTTTATTTGAAATCATTAATTCTGATGGCTTTGATGATACCAATCGAAATAACGTTTTCTGGCAAAATCGATTTTATTATGACATTGGACAACTCAGTCTACGTTTAACAACTAACTTAGGTCAGTCAAACGGGGAATTTAATAATTTTTTTCTATTTCAAATACGAAGAAATTTTGGGAACTAGCTATTAAAAAACATGAAAGCTCCAGGAGAGAACTTTATGCATCAACTATATAAATGGTTAATTCAGCATTTACGCAAGCAACTAATCCTTATTGGTGTCACTTTATTAGTTATATCACCTTCAGGTCAGGCCGAATATGGAGACGTTGTTATCAACAACTATTCAGATGATGCTGGTATGCGACCGGTCATTTTTCCTCACTGGTTTCATCGTATACGTTTTCGTTGCAAGGTATGCCACGCTGATCTCGGCTTCAAGTTTCAAGCTGGCGGCAACAAGATAAATATGTTGAAAATCATTGATGGTGAATATTGCGGAGCATGCCATGATGGAGAAATAGCGTGGTCAGTTGAAAACTGCAATTTATGTCATTCTGCTAAACCTGGCACACCTACCCAGGTACATGAAAGTACTTTGCAAAAATTAATTATTCGCACCAACAATAAATAAGAAGATTTAAATATGAAAAAATCAATATTTACAGCTTTTAAAAAACCAGCCTGCTATCTGTTTTTATTATTTCTTGGTGTAACAACTTTATCAGGGATACATATTGAAAATAGTTATGCAGAAAACCCTAATGCTTTTAATAGATTAATGAAGTCCAAATCTAAACGTAATCCCCCTCCTCCCGAAGACGGGATTCATGATCCTGATAATGATGGCTCACATATCTTACAAGCACCCAAAGAACCACTAGGTCAATTACCTAATGGTAAATCAGGAAACTATGTCGATTGGGTCAAGGCATTAGAGGGAGGAAAAATTACTCCCAGATATGACCGTCTCGATCCATCAGTTAATCCGGTTGTTATGGATCTCAATATTGTTCGTGAAGTTAAGGGTTCCATGCCTGACGTAGTGTATCCACATAAACAGCATACTGAATGGCTGGATTGCTCAAACTGCCATCCTGCTATTTTTATTCCGCAAAAAGGTGCAAACAACATAAGCATGGCTTCCATTATCCTTGGTGAAAAATGTGGTGTATGTCACGGGAAAATAGCATTCCCCATAGCTGAGTGCAGAAGATGTCATTCAAAATCAAAAGGAAAAACGGCAAGTGCTAAAAAAACGGCTTCTACAAAAAGCAATAACCCCTGATTTACGAAAAAAAATATATTTCAGGTTAATATCAGGTACTGTCATTGCTATTTTTTCGTTTCGAATTTCTGTAGCTGCAGAAGATATTAAACATGATTGCCCGGAAACAACAAGCACTGTTAATAAAAAATATGACAAGGATGTAGTAGAAAGCAAAATAAAACTGCTGCATAAAATTGTTTATGATTCTCCTACAGCTAAAAGAATCATGCATAGTAATAATGAGCAGGCTATAGAATCACTTGAGAATGCCAAGGAAGCTCATAAACAATCGATAAATTTTCTTAATAACGATTGCATTGATATTACCGAACAAAAATTAAATGAAGGACTTCTTCTAATTCAGGCAGCTTCACATCAGGTTGTAGACATCCAAAGGAAAAATGAATTATCTCGCCAACGTTATGAAAGCCTGAGTCAACGCATCACTATTTTTCAATCCGCATACAATAGAATCAAAAAAGACAGGAAAAATAACATGATAGATTTTCTTGATGAAAAAAATCTGGAAGATCTTGTGAATACTGCTGAATCAGAAGTGCAAAAAAATAACTATGAACAGGCTAATATGAACTTATTAAAAGCAGTTAGCATGCTGGAAACAGCCTTAACACTGGCTCAAGACAAGGAAACAGTCGTTCATGAACTAAAATTTAATTCTCCTGAAGAGGAATATGCATACACAATTGAAACAAACAATAGCTATATAAAATTATTGAATATGCTATTTGACAACATAGATCCAACAAGCAAAAAATATCATTCAATTAAAGCTCAGCTCGAGAATAATCAGAATGTATTAAAAGAAGCTGAGAATGAACTTTCATCAGGACATATTAATCAGGCTATTGCTGTTTTAGAAAAGGGAAATATACAAATGATTCGTACTTTAAGCCTTACTGGATTTAACCTGTGAGCCCTGATAAAAACATGAACGTACATACCTATAATTTCCCTCCAGAAAAAGATAACGAGGTTCCAAAAATTATGTACAAACCAAAAATCAGTCTTGTTTTTTTTATATTCATATATTTAATAATTAGTCCCCATTTAACCTATGCAGCAAAAAATGCATCAACACCTCCTGGCAAAATGTCTTACGAAGACAGGATACAATTTGTCCAGACGCTTCTTGAAAAATCATCGGCAACCAAGCAAATTGATTCAAGTGGCAATCCTGATGCTATTGCGCATCGTCAAAAAGCAATGGACCATTTTGAAAATGCCAAACAAAAATATGCGACAGGGGATATTGACGCAGCAAATAATGAGTTAATTGAGTCAACAAAGATTATGTTTGAAGCGGTTCGTTTGGCAAAAAAAGATGATATTACCTATGAAAAAAAGAAGCGCGACTACCAAAACCGACTTGATAGCATTAATGCCCTGATGGAAGCCCATGACAGAGTAACACAGGAAAAAGGCAAGCACAGTGATGGTATAGAATTAAGACAAATTGTTGCTGAAAAAGTAAAAAAAGCAAATTCACTATTAAATAACAACAAAATTGACGAAGCCCGTTCTATTCTCGATGAAGCTTATGTTGCAGCAAAAATTGCAATAAACACCTTGCGTGGTGGTGACACACTGGTAAGAACGTTACATTTTGAAACGAAGGAAGAAGAATATCATTATGAGATAGACAGAAATGATACACATAAAATGTTGCTACAAATAATGGAGAAAAAAACCGGAAGTAAAACAGACATGAAAACTTCATTTCTTGATAAAGCAGAACAACTCAGAAAAGAAGCAGAACAAAAAGCTTTAAAAAGTGATTATGAAACTGCAATTCAATTACTTGAGGAATCAACCAAAAACCTGGTCAGGGCCCTGAGAAGTTCAGGTATATATATTCCCGGATAATTTACATAAAAAATAAATCATATGATAAAAAAATATTTTTACAATCCATTTATATTCTTCGTGATGGTTATCCTATTTGCTCTTTTTGCGTCTAAACAAATTCTCGCTGCTGAGTGGATAAAGATAAAAGATGATGGTCTCCATGATCCTGCTGTCCCGGGCGTATCTATATTACAGCAGCCTTCGGAAGCATTGAGTGCCCTTCCACCGGATACTGCAGGGAATAAGGTAAATTGGGTAAAAGCGCTTAGAGACAAGTACATTGAACCACGTAGTTACCTGCATAAAGAAAAGAAAATGGAAATACTTGATTCGGACATACTTTTAAAGGGGACTGGAGACAACCCTTATGTTCTGTTTCCACATAAGGCACATACTGAATGGATGGAATGCGGTAACTGCCATGAAAAAATATTTATTTCAAAGGCTGGAGCAACACCAATATCAATGCTGGCTATCTTACAGGGCGAGTATTGTGGACGTTGTCATGGAGCAGTTTCCTTTCCTTTAACAGAATGTAATCGTTGTCATTCCGTACCACAAGATTCTGTCACAAATACCAATAGATAATTGATGCAATGCATAACTGAGGAAAACAGGGATAGAAAAGTTAAAAAAAGAATATATTATATTTTTTTTTCTAAAATAGTTTTTTTGTTGATGCTTGGCATTTCCCCGTCAATTTTATATGCGGAATATGCAGATGTGGTACTTAATAAACGGGCGGAAAAAGAAGGAATGAGCCCGGTTATTTTTCCACATTGGTTTCATCGTATACGCTTTAAATGTCGGGTATGCCATAGTGAGCTTGGTTTTGAAATGCGTGCTGGAGCGAATCAGGTAACAATGGATGAAATTACTCAAGGTAAATTTTGTGGTGCCTGTCATGATGGCGAAACAGCCTGGTCAACAGAAAACTGTGATTTATGCCACACTACTTTACCTGGAATTAAAAGTGGCATATACGGCGGTCATGAAACAACCGGTCCTGGAAGATGGTAGTATGTTTACATCTATAAATCACGGACTACCTTCACATGTTTTTATAAAAAAAATATGTTCATGGATGAAGTTCATAATTATTCTATTAACATTACATGTACCACCCCATTATGTACTGGCAAGCGATCTTGAATTAATTCCTGTTGAGAATTATAGCGATTTTATAACCCTGGGATTTGACCCTTTGCAGAATAACACCATAAACAACCAGGCAACGGGTTTTACAAAATTACTTTTCGCTGATGCAATTGCTGCAAGAGGTAACGATATTTTTATTGCGGACACCAGTCAAAGAAAAATTTTTCATATAGATCGTATTCAACAAACATTGACTGAATTTGCCACTTTGAGATCAGGTGGCGAGACTAATATGTATGTTGCTTCCGATCTCTCACTATACGTTATAGACAGATTGCAACGGCAGGTCATTCAATATTCAAGGGAAGGCAGAGTTATTAGGACTTTTGGTAATAATTCCAACCTGTCCAATCCTATCGCAGTTTATGAGTCAGAGGACATGAACAGGTTACTCATTGCTGACAGCATTTCCGGTTATGTTGCTGTTTTTAACACACTTGGAGGTATGAGCAGAACTATTGGTCAAAATATCAACATGCCTGGAGTAGCAAGCAATATAATAGATATCGTCGCAAAAAACGGAAATATTTTTTTGCTGGATCAAACCATGCATGAAATTTCTGTAATTGATACAGAAGGCAATCAACTATACAAGTTTGGACAAACTATTCTTAAACAACCTGTCGCCATTGCTATAGATTATTGCCGGAGACTCTTTGTAGCTGATCGTTTCGATAACTCTATCCATGTTTTTCTAAATGAAGATCATATAGCTACTTTTAAAAATAATAACTCCGGTTTAAACGGGTTTGAAATGATAACTGATATAGATATTGATAATGACACCTTATTTGTCAGTGATGGTGCATCTGCCAAAATAAAAGTCATGAAGATAATTGGTGGTTGTTTATGAAATTGCTGTTTTATACAGCATGTATCATCTCAACTTTAATCCTTGCTGCCTGTGCGGAACAACCAAAAATTATGGGATATTTCCCTGACAATCAGGAAAACAACCAGGAATTCAA
>JBNLAL010000079.1:0-6782 GCA_050302115.1 Gammaproteobacteria bacterium
TCTGAGTCCTGATTTATCAACCCGAGTACCATTTGCCAAACCTGTTGAACCATCATCACCGGTACGTGTATAAATTTTCGTTAATCGATTGGACATTTAAAAACACACTTTAATTAACATACAAACTTAGTAATTTTCCAAAGTAATAATTATTGCAAAGAATATTAAGCAAAACATTACATAAAACAGTATATCCACTTTCGATGTTTCTAAACGGATAGGTACAATCTGAAATAAGCCACTTTCAGGCAATTTAAAGAGATGCACAACATCATTTCCTTGCCTTTTCTTGACAAAAAAAATTTAAAACACAGTTACTTACAAGAGAAACTTAAACTCACATGCTCTAACTGTAAAAATACCAGAATATGGTCGTCTGCTCGTTTTGTGTTACTGCTTTCTAAACGGTTAACACCTAATACTTTCAATCACGGAGAATACTGATTATCCTGTATCCTTACAAATGAATCTTTCCGAAGATTTATTAAAAAATAAGAAAAATAAAATAGCAGTAATGATCGGAAAAACGGCCTGCAATGGTCAATAAAAATAAATCTAAAGAGATCGTTATTATTCCGAATGGAGTGAAATTGATAGATGTTTAATATATTGTCCAAGGAGCATATTGTTGCCAAGGATGGATTTAATAGATGGCTGATAGCTCCGGCTGCATTAGGTATTCATCTCTGTATAGGTTCAGTCTATGCATGGAGTCTTTTTAACCCCGCCCTAATTAAACGCCTTGGAGTAGTTACCAGTGCTGCTGATGACTGGTCATTAAAAAGTGTCGTTTGGGTTTTTACCGTGGCCATTGTCTTTCTTGGTCTTTCTGCTGCAGTTGCAGGAAAATGGCTGGAAAAAGTGGGCCCCCGTATGGTGGGGACCGTAGCAGCCTGTTGCTGGGGTGGCGGATTCATGATTGGAGGATTTGGCATACTTACCGGGCAACTCTGGCTATTGTATCTGGGTTACGGTGTTATTGGAGGATGCGGGCTGGGTTTAGGTTATGTTTCACCCGTCAGTACATTGATACGTTGGTTTCCGGATCGACGGGGTATGGCAACAGGTATTGCAATTATGGGTTTTGGTGGTGGTGCCATGATTGCAAAATTCATGATCGAACCTTTTATTCGCCTGTTTTATAAAGCACCTGAATACCTGGGTACAATTGATGCCGTAAAATTATCCACAGATGAAACAGGCCGACGTTTTGCAGAGATCGCAGGTAATCTGCAAGAAGTTGTTGTTGTTGGGCTAAATGACGTTTCTAATATGATCGTTCAGGGAGATCCTGGTGTTTATATTGTCAATACAGGAACTGTGGGAGTTGCCCAGGCTTTCTTTTCATTGGGCGCAATCTATTTCGTTATCATGATGTGTGCCGCTTTCGGTTATCGGGTCCCGAAAGAAGGTTGGAAACCGAAAGGATGGGAACCTCCTCCGGAAGATCAACAACACGCTATGATTACACAGCACCATGTCCATATTGATGAAGCTTTAAAGACGCCGCAATTTTATCAACTCTGGGTTGTGCTATGTTTTAATGTCACCGCTGGTATTGGTGTATTGGCTGTTGCAAAAACCATGATGAATGAAATTTTTGGTACTACCCTGCCCGATATTGTCGATCTTGGCTTCGCTTCAACTTATGTATTAATGATCAGCCTCTTCAATATGCTGGGACGATTTCTATGGGCCAGCGCTTCAGATTATTTAGGACGCAGAAACACATACTGGCTCTTTTTTACCTTAGGCATCATCTTATATTGCTCGATTCCATATACAGCACAACAGGTTAGCATTAATCCATCAGTTGTCTGGTTGGTATATTTTTATGCCGCGACCATGATTATCTTCACTATGTATGGCGGTGGTTTTGCTACTATCCCTGCATATCTGGCTGATATTTTTGGAACGAAATATGTCGGTGGGATTCATGGACGTTTATTAACTGCCTGGTCCAGTGCAGGTGTATTTGGCCCATTGGCTATAACCTCATTACGTGAAATATCTGTCAAGAACGCTATCAATAATCTGGTAGAAAAAATTGACCCTGCATCCTTTCAGGCAAAGTTTGGTGCCGGAATTGATCAACTTGATCACCTGGTCTCAGCTAAAACGGTAACGATTAGTAAACTAATGGAGATAGCTCCAGCAGGAACGGTCGATCCAACTTCTGGACTATATAACACGACGATGTACCTAATGGCTGTTGTTTTGTTAGTCGCCTTGATTTCAAATGCCTCAATGCGACCAGTTAATCCAAAACATCATATGAAAGAATAATTATACAGGAGCTAATTGTGTCTTTTTCATTCTCGAACGCGACAGAAGTATTTATCTTCATTAATCTATGTACAGTCTATGTATGTAGCATTTTGTGGATCTATGGTGATGCTGCAACACGTGATATGGGAATCAAAGGTGCAATATTACCTTTAATCTTTGTCATTGCCGCAGCGCTTGCGTTGACCAAGGGATTATTATGGCCTCTGTTAGCCTGGCCCATCGGTTTTGTTGCCTGGTATATTTTAAGACCGGCAAAATCTCACGTTATCGTCGAATAATTTCTCAAGATTATGCGGAGTAATCTCTGCTCCTAATGCCAGATATTGTGATATTTAATGGTTTTCAAGCCTTGTTGAAAAAATATCAACAACACAATACACAATAAAAACTGAAAACTGGTATCCTTCACGGCCTTAAAATTCGAACACCAATAGCAATGACAGACAAAACTGATTTACTCAAAGAACTGATGACAGAACGAATTCTTGTTCTTGATGGCGCTATGGGCACAACCATTCAATCTTATAAACTTCAGGAAGATGATTTTCGTGGAAAAGTTTTTTCTGACTGGAATGGTAAAGAATTAAAGGGCAATAATGAATTATTATGTTTAACCCGTCCTGAAGTCATTGAAGATATTCATACTCAATTTTATTCCGCCGGTTGTGACATTGTTGAGACGAATACCTTTAGTAGTACGCCACTTGCACAACAGGATTTTTTTATAGAGCTCAAAGATGAGCAACGAAAGGACCAGGCATATTTTGATGATGTACTTGCTGATTCATTTATAGAAAAGCTTTGTCATGATTTGAATATTGCTTCTTGCGAACTGGCCAGAAACGCAGCAAAAAAAGCTGAATCAGAAGACGGGAAAGAACGTTTTGTCGCGGGCGCAATTGGACCAACTCCGGTTAGTGCCTGTACGGTTGTTGATGTCAATGACCCGGCTTTCAGGCCGATTAATTTTGAACAACTCCGTTATACCTACTACAAACAAGTTAAATCGCTTGTAGAAGGTGATGTTGACATCCTGTTAGTTGAAACGATATTCGATACACTCAATGCCAAGGCTGCCCTCTTCGCTATTGAAGAAGTCTTTGAAGAAACGGGGTCAAGATTACCTATTATGATCTCCGGCACAATTACTGACCGTGCGGGTAGAACCCTAAGTGGACAAACCGTCGAAGCATTCTGGAATTCAATGCGTCATGTTAATCCTTTAACTATTGGTTTGAACTGCGCTTTAGGGCCAGATTTAATGCGTCCCTATATCGAAGAGATTAGTACTGTTGCAGATACCTATGTCTGTGCCTATCCCAATGCCGGATTGCCTGATCCTTTATTACCTACCGGTTTTCCGGAAACACCTGAAACTCTGGCACCACAAATCAAGGATTGGGCTGAATCCGGTTTTCTTAATATTGTAGGTGGCTGCTGCGGTACAACGCCTGCCCATCTAAAAGCCATAGCAGAAATTGTTAATGGAATAAAACCAAGGGTTATTCCTGAGCGAGAAAAACTGTGTCGTTTAAGCGGACTTGAACCTTTTAATATCAGTCCTGATGTTAATTTTGTTAATGTTGGCGAACGGACCAATGTTGCAGGTTCCCCAAAATTTCTACGCTTGATAAAGGAAGAACAGGATCTTGAAGCCGGTCTGGACATTGCTAAACAGCAAGTTGAAAACGGTGCCCAGGTCATCGATATCTGTATGGATGAAGGCATGCTGGACTCAGAAAAATTAATGCATGATTTCCTAAACCTGATCGCATCAGAACCGGATATCAGTCGTGTACCGATCATGATCGATTCTTCAAAGTGGTCGGTGATTGAATCCGGACTACGTTGTATTCAGGGCAAAGGCATTGTTAACTCGATTAGTCTGAAAGAAGGCGAAGAAAAATTTATTGAACATGCCAAACTGGTCAAACGTTACGGTGCAGCAGTCGTCGTTATGGCCTTTGATGAACAGGGACAAGCCGATACAACTGACCGTCGTTTTGAACTATGTAAACGCTCTTATGATATTC
Source organism: Gammaproteobacteria bacterium (assembly GCA_050302115.1). Classification (GTDB taxonomy): domain Bacteria; phylum Pseudomonadota; class Gammaproteobacteria; order Eutrophobiales; family Eutrophobiaceae; genus JBNLAL01. The sequence continues at coordinate 4,323 of JBNLAL010000079.1, forward strand.
TGATCAATAAAGTTGGGTTTCCACCAGAAGATATTATTTTTGATCCGAATGTACTGACTGTTGCGACAGGCATGTCAGAACATAACAACTATGCCGTCTCTTTTTTTGAAGCAACACGTTTAATCAAAGAACATTTGCCCCATGCATTGGTGAGTGGAGGTTTAAGCAATGTTTCTTTTTCATTCCGTGGTAATAACCCCGTTCGTGAAGCCATGCATGCTGCTTTTTTATACCACGGCATTCAGGCTGGTCTTGATATGGGTATTGTTAATGCCGGTCAATTAGGTATCTATGATGAAATTCCAAAAGATCTTCTTGAATATATCGAAGATGTTTTATTAAACCGACGTGAAGATGCTACTGATCGTCTGGTTGAATTTGCTGAAACATTTAAGTCGGATGATAAGAAAGAAAAGAAAATCGATGATGCCTGGCGTAACGAACCTGTTCAGGAACGTCTTACACATGCTTTGGTAAAAGGTATAACCGATTATATTGAAGAAGATACAGAAGAGGCAAGACAACAATTCGACAAACCATTAGAGGTTATTGAAGGACCTTTAATGAATGGGATGAACGTCGTTGGAGACCTGTTTGGAGCCGGCAAGATGTTTTTACCCCAGGTCGTAAAAAGCGCACGTGTTATGAAAAAGGCCGTTGCCTATTTAATTCCTTATATTGAGGAAGAAAAGAAACGCTCGGGAAATGCAGGTAAAAACAACGGCAAGGTTATCATGGCAACTGTAAAAGGTGATGTACATGATATAGGCAAGAATATTGTTGGTGTCGTCTTACAATGTAATAACTTCGATGTCGTTGATCTGGGCGTCATGGTTCCCGCACAAAAAATTCTTGATGTTGCAAAAGAACAGGATGCGGACATTATTGGCCTAAGTGGCCTGATTACGCCCTCATTAGATGAAATGGTTCATGTTGCCAAGGAAATGAAAAGACAGGGCTTCACCCTGCCCTTAATGATCGGTGGTGCAACCACATCACGCGCACATACTGCGGTTAAAATAGAACCCAATTATGATCAACCTGTTGTGCATGTAAAAGACGCATCGCGTGCTGTTGGTGTTTCGACCAGGCTTATAAGTAATGATCTGCGTCAAGCTTTTGCCAAGGAGATTTCGGAAGAATATGAAGTCTTACGACAACGTCACAAAGATAAAGAAACGAAAACAAAATGGCTAAAACTTGAAGAGGCACGTAATAATCGATTCACTACTGATTGGAACAAATACACTCCGCCTATCCCCAACAAGCTCGGTATTGAAGTTTTTAATGATTATCCATTAGATGAATTGGCTGCATGTATTGACTGGACACCTTTTTTTGTAGCCTGGGAACTGGCAGGAAAATTTCCACGCATACTTGAAGATAAGGTTGTCGGTAAAGAAGCAACACGCTTGTATAACGATGCACAAGAAATGTTGAAAAAAATCATTTCAGAAAAATGGTTCAGTGCTAAAGGTGTAATTGGTTTGTTTCCCGCCAACTCTATTGGTCATGACGATATTGATATTTACACCAATGATAAACGTGACGGTCTATTAACAACGATTCATTCATTACGTCAACAAACTGAAAGGCCTTCTGGACATGCCAATTACGCACTGGCAGATTTTATTGCACCGGAAGAAACCCATGTTAAGGATTACATCGGTGCCTTTGCTGTTGCTACCGGCTTTGGCATGGAAGAGCGTATAAAAAAATTCGAAGCTGACCATGACGATTACAGTGCCATTATGTTAAAGGCTCTCGCCGATCGTTTTGCAGAAGCATTTGCTGAAAAACTACATCAACGCGTTAGAAAAGAATTCTGGGGGTATGCAGCGGATGAAGGTCTGAATAATGATGCCTTGATTGCAGAAAAATATCAGGGCATCCGCCCTGCCCCCGGTTACCCAGCTTGTCCCGACCATACGGAAAAAAGTCTACTATGGGAATTGCTGGATGTTGAAAAAAATACCGGTATTACCTTAACGGAAAACTATGCAATGTATCCTACAGCTGCAGTATCCGGCTGGTACTTCTCTCATCCTGATTCCCGTTATTTTGGTCTCGGAAAAATCAATCGTGACCAGGTCAAAAACTATGCCCATAGAAAAGGTATAGAAGCAAGGATCATGGAAAAATGGCTCGCGCCCAGCCTCGGCTATGATCCCGACGATATTGAATAGTTAATAAAAATAGGACGACAACCATGGACGATGTGCATGGATGCACAAGTGTCGCGATCGCAGGATGCGAAGGAGCGACTGGTGGAAACGATTTTTGTTCCAGACAAATCGCCCTTACCTACATCCTATAGGCGAGGAAAAATAAAGTATGCTTTAGCGTTTGTCCATTTCTACATATTGTCTTTCTGTATGCCCCGTATAGATTTGTCTCGGACGACCAATCTTATTATTTGGATCATCCATCATTTCCTTCCATTGTGCGATCCAGCCGGGT
>JBNLAL010000080.1:0-6685 GCA_050302115.1 Gammaproteobacteria bacterium
TATTCAGCACAAAACTTCTCCTGTCCCTACGCTACCCGAATCGCTTGCCCAATATCAATCAATCTTAAACAGGATGATGGCGAAAAATCTCGAAGAACGATTTGGTAATGCAGATGAATTGGTTGTTTCTATTAAGAAAATCCAGGCTCGTGAAAGTCGAAAAAATGTAGTCCCGGATTTTGACATTACCGGTGCAGTCGAAACTAAAACAACGGCAAAAACCAAGAAAAAGACGATGGTTATATTGATGGTGCTGCTTTGCATATCTGCAATCTTCTTCTTCAGTTTGCAATTCGTCGAGATACGTATAAAACGCTCTGAAAATCACATTTATCAGGCAACAACCAATAGTGTTTTACGGTCTTCCGATACCCCAACAAATACAAATCTGGCGCAAAAAACATTGGAAACCATTCAGGCATCAACATCTGATGAACCTGACAAAACCGAGACCAAACAGAAAACCTCTGAAGAAGTCATTCATGCACTGGCCTGGCTTGGGAAACAAAGTCTGGATGAATATAAGTTAACGTATCCAGCCAAAGATAATGCCTATTACTATTTTTCCAGATTACTTGAATTACAGCCTGATAACCGGGCAGCTTATGAAGGAATTCTGGCTATAGCAGAACGTTATGCTATTTTAGCTGAACTATCATTGGCAGAAAATAAAATCGATGAGGCTCGTTCATATATAAAGATTGGCATGCAAATAGACCCTAGTAATGAAGCTCTGATTTCTCTTAATTCCCTGACTTCAAAAGGTAAGCAAAGTTATTGGGAAACATTCAAATCCTTGTTCTAATTTTTATAATAAAAACAAACTTGGTTTTTTATTGTAAAGTTTCTTTCGCTTTTTCTGTTTGGGCTTTTTCCCATTCCGTTATTAGCTCACGTAACTCTTCCAGTTTTTTTTCTTCTTCTTTTATTTTTTTGTCCGTTTTATCTTCTTCTGTTTTATCTAATATCTCAGTTTCTTCAGGCAAAGCGTTAATATCTTCAATTTCTCTAGTCGCTTCTTCAGGTTCTTCCTGCACATATTTTGATTTTAGTTCATTAGCCTTGGTTAATTTTTCCTGTGCTTGCTGTTTATTATCTTCGGCCATAATAAATGCCTGTTGGCGCATCAGTTGTCGAACATCATCAGAAACCCGAACACCTGTATCATCAATTAATCGACCATTTTCAAAAACAAAAACTCTGGGCCCTCCATTCGCACTTCGATACCAGGCAGGTGGCTTACCGGATAACTGAGTCGAATTTGAGCCTGGTTCCACCCATTGATACATTCGTGCAAAGACATTCCCGCAAAAAAATATGCCCGTAATAAGGACAGTGTGTATTAAAAATTGTTGAAATTTCATATGCCGACTATGGATCCCAAGTTTAGGATTTACCATCTTAAGTATACCCTCTTATTCCTGTAATGCAGCACCAATACACTTCAAGTAGGCTTCTTCTAGATCGTTCACTTGATATTTTTCGCAGCATTGTTCCGGAGAACCATTAAAGCGGATACTTCCTTCATGTAAAACTATAATACGGCTACAAATACTTTCCACATCCATTAATAAATGCGTACTAAAAAAAAGCGTTTTCCCTGATTCTTTTAGTCTGATTAGCTGCCGTTTCAAACAGGCACGCGCCTTTGGATCTAAACCGCTCATGGGTTCATCCAGTATCAACATTGGGCGCTGACTCAGGAAACATGCTGCTAACCCAAGTTTCTGCGCCATGCCCTTTGAATACTGTCTTACTGACTTTTGCAAGGCACTGACATCAAGATCGACCCGTTCACAAACGCTTTCCATATCAACTTTGCTAATTTTTATCTGGTTCAATTCGGCCATATAAGAAAGAAAATCTTTGCCAGCAAGATAATAAGGAGGTAAAAATTTTTCCGGTAAAAAGGCAAGAGATTCACGTGCATTCGTTTGATCGTGTGCAACACCAAAGAGCTTAATACTACCACTACTCAATGAAACAAAATCCAGCAGACATTTCACCAATGTCGTTTTGCCCGCTCCATTAACACCAATCAAACCTACGGTTTCACCTTGCTCCACATTTAGATTGATGTCAGTTAAAACTTGATGGCGGCCATAGGCCTTATTCACGTTCTGACACAGAATGGCTGATTCTGTCATGATTAAAGAAAATATTAACCTGTCTAAAATAAGAAAGGCCCGATAAACGAGCCTTTCATAAGTTTTGATTTCAAGTATGTATTAATACAGAAATACTGCATTACATCGATTATTATCACTATCAACATTCCAGGTAGCATTGGCAGCGTCAGCATTAGTCACACATACGGTACCGTTAGTTGTATTCCAGAGAACAACCTCAAACCCTGCAGTACCTGTACCAAAATCATCTGCGCCCGTTGCCGCTTCTCCATTATCCGCAACTGTCTGATTATGCGTCGCACGGACAACACCAGAGCTGGGTAAACCGTCGTCCAGTTTTACATCCAGTTCACGTAAAATCGAAGCCGGTGCGGCACCAAATGAATAGGCCAGACGAACTGTAGCAGCAGTTGCAAGACCATCATCATAATCGTCCATATAACCCAGCAAAATTGCATTTTGAAATGCGTTTGATGGAACGTCTGGCGGGGTCTGTACCGTAGCCGCCTCATAGTCAACAGCTGAGGTCGTAGCACCGGCATAGGTACCACTCAAAAAGCCTGCTACAGAAAGATGGGTCCAGACAGCACCAGCTTCTTCCCACATATCAATACGACCGTTCTGTCCATTCGAGCCTGCAACACCACCAATCGTACCAGCAGGACAAGCTGCATCAACATCAGAACCCACAATCGTACAGGCATCCGTTGCTAGCATATCGCCGGGAACCTGACGATAACGGTCTATAAAACCAAAATAAGCTGCTTGAACGCCCGAGCTTTGATCCGCCATGTTGCGTACACGCGCACTATTGATTAATTCCTGACCCTTAAGAATGCCCCCTAACAACAGTCCAATAATTACCAAGACAATGGCAATTTCGACTAATGTAAAACCTTTTTGTTTAGTTATTTTCATTTTGCTACTCCATCAAGCATTTTCACCTACTTTAAAATTGTTAACTGCACATTATATGCCAAAAATATAACATATTGAAAAATATAAGAAATAATAATAATTATTAATGTTATTTATTAAATAGTCGATGAATTATCATCAACTTATGTTGAAATCTCGACAATATGTAAAATTGATTTATTTTTGTTACTAAATTTATTAGCTACAACATTATATATTTGATATTACATCCTTACACTGGATAAGATGAATATAGTCAGCTGACCTTGAAAATCTCCGCTTCTCAAGCATAACGAGTAGCTATAATAAAAACGTAAAAATAATGCCAGAAACAACAAAAAATAGCCTGATAAAAATCATTGTAATATTTATTGTCTTTACATTGTTTCTCATTTCCTCAATAGGCTTGCTTGAAATATCGATTGGACATCAACCAATCTTGAATATAAACAGCAATTTATTTAATCAGTCCGGCAATTATAAGCTTGCTTTGTTTCAGATATTTAGTAGTAGGGAATTTTTTATTTTTTTTATAACGGGAATGTTACTAATTTTTGGCCTGCCGGTATTAGCTCCCTTAAAAGCTTTTTTGCTTACCTTTGCATTATTGGTGACCACATTTTTTTTAGGTTATTCAACCCCCGATACCGGATTAATACCGATAGATTTCTGTTTGTTGACTATCCTGACTCTCTATTTGATGAATGTACTAGTGAGTTATTTCATAGAAATAAATTCCAAACAACAGCTAATCGCCATGTTCGAACAATATATACCTCCTGCATTAGTTGCCGAATTAAGCCGAAATCCCGATAAATTAACCCTTGAAGGTGAGGCAAAAACATTGACAGTATTCTTTTGCGACCTACAAAATTTCACCAGCATTTCTGAAGAACTAAACCCAAAACAATTAAATAAATTGCTTAATGAATATTTTACCGCCATGACCGAAATACTATTTAAAGATGAAGGCACAATAGATAAATATATCGGTGATGCCATTATGGCTTTCTGGAATGCACCAACAAAACAGGAAGCGCATGCGCAACGTGCAGTTGAAGCTGCACTGGAAATGAACCATGCTATTCGGGTTCTGGCCAAAACTTATACTGCACGTGGCTGGCCTTTGTTGACAATGGGAATAGGCATCAACACTGGACGTGCCAACGTGGGTAATATAGGTTCAAAATATCGTATGGCTTACACGGCAATAGGAGATGCCGTAAATTTAGCATCACGAATAGAATCCCTGACCAGAACCTATCGAGTACCAATTATTATTAGTGAAAATACGTTACGGCAAATTAATGGCATTAGTTGTAGAGAAATAGATGTGGTGCGTGTCAGAGGGAAACAACAATTAACAAGAATTTTTCAGCCCCTATGTTATGAAAGTGAAGTTGATAATAAATTAAAAGAAAAGCTTATTTTACATAAAGAAGCATTTGAACTTTATAGAAATAAAAAATTTAACAATGCAATTAGATTATTTAAAGAACTATATGAAATTGATCATGGCGATAAATACTACAAGGCTATGATTAAGAATATTCTGGAATCCAAACATTAGTTTGATGATTCAATTTCAACTTTTTGTCGTTCTTCAATCTCTTTTAAGCGCTGAAGCAAAAATCTTTTTTGACTAGAATCTTCCAGTTCTCCACTATCCAGCAAGCCACCAATTAGTATCTTCGCACTTTCTAACTCTCCCATATCCTCTAAAACAAATATCTCCAGTTGCTTTGTCCAATAGGGAACATTATCTCCAACTGCATATTCCCGAATCAATTTTGCACACTCTAATGCGAGTTTTAAATCTTTGATCCGGTGTTTTGCTATATATACTGCATGTGCCATAAATGGCCAACGTTTATTTGGTTTTTCCAAAAACTTTTTAATTACATATCGAACCATTTTCCTTTGTCGATGCTCATCCGGCACCTCAGCATAGAACCTGATCGCAGCCAAAAGCGGATATTGAATATTGCTATCCAGTTTTAATATTAAATCCAACCATTCAATTACCCTGTCGTAATTCAGACTTTTTAACGGAATACTAATGCCCGGCTGGTTATCAAAAGCCTGTAGCCATAGCATTATAATTTTGGCTGCGGTAACAGAGTCATTCAGACTTATGATCTTTATCAATCCACTTTCAGGTGCTGGTGGCAAATCATGCTCCTCAACCTGAAAAGAAACATACGAAGCATGCCATAGACATTGCAAAATAAGACTTATAATCAGGCCAAATAAAATACTTCTTGGAACAAAATTAATAGCTCTTGTATTTTTAACAAAAAAATTCATTGTGAACCATTAAAGTTCCTTTCGATATAAATCAAATAATGATACACATGATAATAAAATGACATAGATTATTGTCTGCCCCACAACCAATGAGAATTCGGAATCGGACTGGTAAATAAGCCACTCGGTATTAGTAAAATCACCCAGGTTTGGCACTAAATACGCTATAACGTCTAATAAACCATTCATCAGCTTATGGCTGACTGTGCCAACGTTTATGATCGAGGAATCACTGATTAATTGTATGGCTTCTATTGTTCTGGATAGAATATAAAACCCCATAACAATACTAAAAGAGATCGTAATACTGTTAAATGAAAACACACACAACAAGCTCAATGAAATAATTATTAATAACTCACAATAAAGCGAAAAAGACCATAAAAAAGCCAAACTGACAGGCACATAAAGGCATAAACTGCCTAGACACATCAAAATGATGATAAGAGCAACAAATGAAAAGCCGAAAAATTTTCCAAAATAATAGGACGAACGGGTAACCGGATGTGAAAGAATCAGTTCAAAACCTTTATCATTAAACTCACGGATCATGCTTGTTATTACAAATAACCCTATGGTAAAAACTGCAAAAAAACGTAAAGTTGCAGCCAGAATCGCTGCCTGTGTCATGGTTCCTTCTGTTATTGCCAACTCACCTACAAATACTGAAATCAGCAAAAAAACCAGCATTCCGATAATTATAAACATTAAAAACTTATCGCGGACAGCTTCCCAAACTGAAAATTTGGCTATAGTAAGTAATTGACAATGATTCATGATATAAGGCTATTCTTTACCATTTGAGACTCGGCTAATATAACAAAAAACAATATCAGAAAACTATTTGTGTCTATATTTCTAAAAAAATTTTTTCAAAATAGAGAACTGTTTGTTCTCGTTATGATGCTGGAATTGCTGCATATGGCTATCTGGATAGATTTTGGCAGTTTAATTTCCCGCTCTTTTATGCTGAGCCATCTGGGGCTTTTTTTACTCTGGCAACCTGTGTGGCGTGGAGATGAAAAACTTAGTATTGAAAACACTGTTTTATTTATTGTTTTTACACTTTCATTAACAATCTGGTTAAACCTTTGGCTGCTATTTGCCTGGCTGATTTTATTAATCGGCTTTATCAGTGGCCGAGTAGCATTAAATAGAAATGAAACCGCCATTTATCTACTTGCAGTCGCCTATCTGGTCTTAGAATTACTCTTCTCTTGTGTGCCCGAGATCGCTAATATTGAGATTGAAAATAAATATGTCTTTAGTATAGCTATTCCAGCCCTGCCTTTATTGATGCTGTTTTTTCCCGAGAGGCGATCTGAACACAC
>JBNLAL010000081.1:0-6679 GCA_050302115.1 Gammaproteobacteria bacterium
GCAATGATTTTTATGAAGGTATTTTTTCTACCTCTTGGGATTTTACACTTGTCCAGATGCCTTCGTTGTTTTAACAATGACAGCACCGATCTGGTACGGACAACCATTGGAAGCAGGACGTCGATCTTCAAGACGACCTTTCCAGCCATCTTCAACGGTGCTAACCGGAATACGGATAGATGCACCACGGTCTGAAACACCATAACTGAATTGATTTATAGACTGGGTTTCATGTTTACCGGTCAAACGTTCTTCATTGTATGCACCGTAAACTGAAATGTGGCGTTCGATATTTTTACCAAAGTTTTCACAGATCTTGGTAAAGGTTTCCTGCTTGCCAGAGTCACGCATTTCACCGTTAGAGAAGTTGGCGTGCATACCTGAACCGTTCCAGTCAGTATCACCGAGTGGCTTTGGATGCCATTCAATGCCCAGGTTAAATTTTTCAGCAGTACGTTCGAGTAAATATCGGGCTACCCAGATTTCATCGCCGGCACGTTTAGCACTCTTGGCAAATACCTGAAATTCCCACTGACCAGCGGCTACTTCAGCATTGATACCTTCAACGTTAATGCCTGCTTCGAGACAGAAGTCGAGATGTTCTTCTACAACTTCACGTGCATAGGCGTTCATAGCACCCACTGAACAGTAATAGGGACCTTGCGGTTTTGGGTAACCACGATGTGGGAAGCCAGGAGGTAAATTGGTATCCGGATCCCACAGAAAGTATTCCTGTTCGAAACCGAACCAGAAATCGTCATCGTCGTCGTCGATGGTAGCACGGCCATTAGATTCGTGAGGGCTGCCATCGGCATTCATCACTTCAGTCATGACCAGATAAGCATTTGTACGGTCCGGGTCAGGAAAAATAGCGACCGGTTTTAAAAGACAGTCTGAAGAATTTCCCTCTGCTTGCTCGGTAGAGCTACCGTCGAATACCCACATTGGGCAATCTTCCAGCTTTCCACTGAAATCTTCCCGGACCATGGTTTTACTACGTAGACTTTGTGTTGGTTTGTATCCATCCAGCCAAATGTATTCCAACTTACTTTTCATAATGTATTTCTCTCCCCGAAATTTTTTATGTTAATCAGGTATTTTGTTTGTTGTGAAACGTCAAAATATTCATTGAGATACACCAAAAAGCAATATGTGTTCCAATCGTGGGCAATGTAGCAAGGTAGACGCGCCAAGGAAGTAAGCTATGTTTTTTTTTGCTTAAAAATAAAGGAGTTGGGCGATTTAAGATATTTATGAAACGATTAAAACGTACTTATTTCAGGGCAGGAAAAATATAAAAGCCATTAATAAATGCACCAAAACTATGCATATTAAGGTATAAACAGAATAAACATGCACTATATAGGTGCAATTAAAACAAATTATACCTACCAGTTTTCCTTTAGAAAGCGAACCAACTCATCGCAACTTTGTAATCTTTGATCCTGATCCTTTGTGAGGCATTGCATAGTCACTTTTTCGAGCAAAGAAGGAACGCGAGAATTTGTCAGGCTTGAGGGTTTGGGTGGTTCTTCATTCAATATATCCTGGATCATGTCATCGACGGTTTCTTTTATGGAAGGGGGACGCCCTGCCAATATTTCGTAAAGCACTGCACCCAAACTAAAGATATCCGACCGATAATCAATATCCGGGTCACGACGTATTTGTTCCGGAGACATGTAGGAAATCGTGCCTTGCAGTTTTTCCATATCTGTCATTGAAGTCACTTTTTGGCCGAGATCAAAAACAGGGGGTTCTTCCGGGACTACCTCATCACTACTCCCATCCGGATGCCAGACTTTAGCCAGGCCCCAGTCCATTAAGATCACTTCACCGTAAGGTCCAACCAGAATATTTTCCGGTTTGACATCACGATGGATAACTCGATGGCTATGAGCATAATCCAGTGCATAGGCTATCTGGATTATGACATTGATTAATTGCTTCAGATCATAGCGTTCCCGGAAATCCAGAACTTCGCGTAAGGTATAGCCATGCACCAGTTTCATCGTAAAGTAAATTTGTCCCTGTTGATCCCTGCCCAGTTCATACATGGGGATTGTATTGGGGTGTTGAAGCAGGCCACTGACTCGTGCCTCCCGTAGAAATCGTTTTTGTTCTATCGGGTTATCGGCAAATTCTGGACGGAGTGTTTTGTAGCAAATGACTCTTGATAGATACAGGTCTTTACACGATTGAACAATGGCCTTGCCACCACGTGCAATCGTTTTGAAATAGGCATAGCGCATGTTTGGATCAAGTTTAGGAGGCAGGTCCTGATCCGTGTTTTCCAGATAAACCATTGCATAGTCATCTTTAGGCGGTTCCGGAAATGTTGTCATGCAGAAGCACTCTTGTTCATAAGTTTAGACCGGGTTTATAACTTATCAGATCGAATTGTAAATTAGTGCGAGTAAAGATAAGTCACATTTTGGTTTTTCTTAATTATATTTTGGTGATACTGAGATAATAGGGGACATATATGGGAAATGAAAGGTTTAGGCGAGGGTGAACTAAAGTAATAATGCTTCTTAGTAAAGAACTTAAGCTTTGCTAACTTTCTTATTGAAAGGTTTAAGAGAGTTGTTTTAAGCCCTGAACCTGAATTTTAAATCCGGATAAAAGATAATCTAGAGCTTCTGATATAAGGCGGTTATACTCAGGAGCGATAATAAAATAAAAACATAATAATAGTTTACCAGCATGGAATGGGTGTAGTTTTGTACAAATGATTTGTTCACTGTTTATTACTTAAAAATTGAGCAAATATTTTTATAGAGGAGATAGCAATGTCTGATAAAGCAATGAAACTTATAATGGATAACGAAGTAAAGTTCGTTGATCTGCGTTTCTGTGATACCCGCGGTAAAGAACAACATGTCACGGTTCCTGCAAGCACAATAGACGCTGATTTTTTTGAAGAAGGCAAGATGTTTGATGGCTCATCGATTGCTGGTTGGAAAGGAATTAATGAGTCCGATATGGTTTTGATGCCGGATGGAGAAACTGCGGTCATTGATCCTTTTTTCGATGATCTGACTGTGAATATTCGTTGTGATGTATTGGAGCCTTCTACAATGGAAGGTTATGGCCGTGATCCACGATCATTGGCGAAGCGTGCGGAAGCCTATTTAAAGTCAACGGGTATTGCTGATTCGGCTTACTTTGGCCCTGAACCGGAATTCTTTATTTTTGATGATGTACGTTGGGGTGATGAACTTCATTCAGCTTTTTACGAAGTTGATTCTGAAGAAGGTTGTTGGAACAGTGATCGTATTGGCGAAGATGTAAATATTGGTCACAGGCCTGGCGTTAAAGGTGGTTACTTTCCGGTTCCGCCTGTTGATTCAGGTCAAAATATTCGTTCTGCAATGTGTACTGTGCTTGAAGAGATGGGTGTTAACGTAGAAGTACATCACCATGAAGTGGCGACAGCAGGTCAGGCTGAAATCGGTACTTCTTTTAATACACTTACCCGAAAAGCTGACGAATTGCTTATATTAAAATATGTTGTCCAGAATGTTGCTCACAGTTTTGGCAAGACAGCGACTTTCATGCCTAAACCATTAGTGGGTGATAATGGTAACGGTATGCATGTGCATCAATCTCTCGGAAAGGGTGGAGAAAACCTGTTCGCCGGTGATAAGTACGGTGGTCTTTCTGATCTGGCGTTAAATTACATTGGTGGTGTGTTTAAGCATGCGCGTGCTATTAACGCCTTTTCAAATTCGAGCACCAATAGTTATAAACGTTTAGTACCCGGCTTTGAAGCACCGACCTTGTTGGCTTATTCAGCACGTAACCGTTCTGCATCCTGTCGTATTCCTTGGGTTTCCAGTCCAAAAGCTCGACGAATTGAAGTCCGCTTTCCGGATTCCTGCGGTAACCCCTATTTTACCTTTGCGGCATTAATGATGGCTGGCCTGGATGGTATCCAAAACAAGATCGATCCGGGTGATGCCTTTGAGAAAGATCTTTATGACCTGAGTTGGGAAGAAGAAAAAGACATTCCGACTGTATGTTCATCATTAGATCAGGCTCTGGATGCATTAGATAAAGATCGTGAGTTTCTTACGGCAGGTGGTGTTTTTTCAGATGACATGATCGATGGTTATATCAAGTTGAAGATGGATGAAGTGACCCGCTTTAGAATGACTACACATCCTGTTGAGTTTGATATGTATTATTCATTATAGGCAGTTTGGGATTAATTGTTTTATTTCGTCGCTCCAGGCTTCCTGCCTTCTCACGACGTTACCTACAGGGATGTAGGTAATTAGGATTTGCAGGAACAAAAATCCTGACAGTTCATCCATGAACATAAGAGCCCCCGTAAGGGGGCTTTTTTTTGAACTGTAATCAGAGCCAAAAGTCTTATATTTAATTGTAAGAAATATAAAAATTCACTATGTTGATAAACATGAAACTATTATTGCTTGTTACTTTGTTAATACCGTTATCTGCATATACAGATACTGTTTATAAAAGTATGGATGAAGAGGGTAATATAATATTTACAGATAAACCTTCGGAGGGTGCTGAAAAAATAGAAATTAAAAAAGCACCGGCTGTCAATTTCCCGGATGTGCCTGCGTTTAAAAAATCAACAAGTGGTAAGAAAGACAAAAAAGGACAACAAAGAAAAGTCACCATATCCAGCCCCGGTAATGATGAAACGATCCAGAGTAATCCGGGTAGTCTAACCGTAACAACAACGCTAGAGGGTAGTTTGAAAGAAAATGAAGAACTGGTCTTGTATATGGATGGAAAAAAAATCCATTCGGGAAAATCAAATCAATTCTCTTTGACAAATATCGATCGCGGCACGCATGATCTTTATGTTGAACTTGTATCTGCTGATGGAAAGACAGCAATCCGATCAGATAAAATTCAGTTTCACATGCGCAGGGTTTCAAAATTGAAAAATTCTGATTCGAGTTCGAAGTCCAGTGATGTCACACCGTTGAACCCACCAAAACCGGGTCAGCCCGATGTGTCTCCAACTAATCCTCCAGGTTTTCAACCCTCGGCTGCACCGGCACCCACTCCTGTGCCTTGATAACAAGTTGTCAATTTTACGGATAATTGTTTGTCGTAATCGGGATGATTGGTTATTCTAAAAATATGAAAGTTTTTCTCTTAATATTGTTTTCGGTGTTTTTTTCTGCCAGCTTTTGTGGTGCTGAGACTGTATACAAGACCGTTGATGAAAATGGCCATATTATTTTTACAGATAAACCCACACAAGGTTCAGAAGAGATTAAACTCAAAGAACTACAAACCATTGAAAACCCCAATCCGGCAAAATATAAGCCATTACCGAAAAAGACTTCAAAAGCTGAATCGGGCAATATTTATAAGTCTTTATTGGTAACAAATCCTGCAGACGGTTCCGGTCTTAGAAGTAATGCAGGGGATGTATCGATTTCCTTATCGTTACAACCTGGTTTAAGGCCAGGACATACGATGACTATTAGCCTGGATGGCAAAGAGATTTCAAGTGGAAATAATTTGAGTGTTACCTTAAATAATGTTGAAAGAGGTGCACATAAGATTGAGGCAAAAGTGTTCGACGTAAATGGAAAACAATTAATTTCGACTACCAGCAGTTTCTCCTTATTGCGGGCCCACAAGTAGAACTTTGGCCTAAATCTATTAAATTTAATATTCTGGTGCAGACTGCCCAGATCTCATGCATATGGTCTGCTTCTTGCTGTAATCCACTATAAATAAATTTTAATAATTTTATCACTAATAACTATTTGAAAAACCTGGTTATTTTTGAAATATAAAATATAGGCAAGGATAGAGACGTGAAAAACGCACTAAAAGAGTGCAATAATGCGCAAATAATGAGCTTTTCAACCGACACGGCGACTCGCATAGTCGATCATCTGGCAACCGCGGTCTTATTATTTGATAGGGATCTGCATTTGATCTCCATAAATAATTCGGCAGAAGGTCTATTATCAGTAAGTAGTAAACGTGTTCAGGGAATGACGCCAAAACAAATCTGGCCCAAATCTTCTTTTTTTTATGAGGCCATTCAACGGTCAGTACACACAGGCAGTACTTGTATCGAGCGAGGCGTAGAGATGCATCTCAACTTTGATCAAAAAATTAAGGTGGATTGCATGATTACCCCGATTATGGAGGATGAGGTCCCTATTGAGATCCTGGTTGAACTGGTAGATGCCAACGCCTTTGTCCGGGTTATGCAGGAAGTGAGTCAGCAGACTGTCCAGGAAGCAGCGAAAGAATCGGTTCAGGGTATGGCACATGAGATAAAGAATCCATTAGGCGGGATTCGAGGTGCTGCACAATTGCTCGAGCATGAATTGGAAGATAAAGAGTTACTCGAGTATACGAAAATTATTATTAATGAGTCTGATAGACTCAGAAATTTTATTGATCGGATGTTAACGTCAAGTTCACATCCAACGAAAACGGACATGAATATTCATGAAGTGCTTGAGTATGTCATCTCGGTAGTGAGTGCTGAAAATACACATCAATTAAATATCAAAAAAAATTATGACCCGAGTATTCCCGATATAAGAGCTGATCGTGAACAGCTTATTCAGGCTGTTTTAAATTTAATACGTAATGCTATACAGGCAATCGATGAAAAAAGTGGTGTCATAACATTAAAGACACGCATAAGACGACAGGTGAC
>JBNLAL010000082.1:0-6657 GCA_050302115.1 Gammaproteobacteria bacterium
GTCCATTAGTAAGTCTTACACGAGCAACCTTACGTAATGCCGAGTTCGGTTTCTTTGGTGTGGTCGTATAGACACGTGTACACACACCGCGTTTTTGAGGACAAGCCTCTAACGCAGGTACATTACTCTTTACTCGTTGCCGTTTACGCGGTTTTCTGACTAATTGGTTAATCGTTGCCATAATTTTTTCTTTCTTTTCCGTTAATCAAAATGCACAGCGACACCTCACCTATCCGAACTGTGCATATTCTTTTTGAATATGTCATAAAACCAGTACGGACATGCGGAGAAAATCTTCGGATATCCTAGAGGTGTTATCTGGCGTAACAGTGGATTTTCCAAAATCCACCCAGATTTCCAGTACTTATAAATAAAAGACAGGCTGGGTTACGTGCCCCAGCCTGTCAAAGAGGCGGGATTTTATGTCTTTGGCAACGCCAATGTCAAGGAAGAAAGCAACTTATTTTCAAGCCCCGGTTGAACCTTCAACCGATTCCGAATTGTTTTCTCCTGACGGAATTTCGACATCCTGAATCTCTTCAATTTCTGCCAGTTTTTCGCCAACTTTTTCTTCCTGGCGGGTTTTCCTTTCCGCGTGATAGGCAAGACCTGTTCCAGCAGGAATTAATCGCCCAACGATGACATTTTCTTTCAAACCACGTAGTTCATCACGTTTGCCATTAACACTGGCTTCGGTCAGTACTCGCGTAGTTTCCTGGAACGATGCAGCAGAAATAAAGGATTCGGTAGACAACGATGCCTTGGTGATACCCAATAAAATGGGCACCCATTCTGCTGGCTGCTTGCCATCAGCGACCACTTTTTCATTCTCTTCCAGCACCCGTGGGCGTTCGAGCTGTTCACCTTTCAGGAATGACGTATCACCCGATTCGACAATTTCAGCCTTACGTAACATCTGACGTACGATGACCTCAATATGCTTGTCATTAATCTTTACACCCTGTAATCGATAAACATCCTGAATTTCGCTTGAAATATAGTTGGTTAATGCAACCACTCCTTTCAAACGCAGAATATCATGCGGTGCCGGTGGTCCATCAGCAATACTTTCACCCTTCTCAACATGTTCGCCCTCGAACACACTGACATGACGCCATTTAGGAATAAGCTCCTCATGGACTTCATCATTTGGACCGGTAATTACAATACGTTGCTTACCTTTTGTTTCCTTACCAAAACTGATGGTGCCGGTTATCTCTGCCAATACAGCAGGCTCTTTTGGTTTACGTGCCTCAAACAAGTCGGCAACTCGTGGAAGACCACCTGTAATATCACGTGTTTTTGCTGATTCCTGAGGTATACGTGCAATAACATCACCAATATTCACTTCTTTACCATCATTAACATTAATAACCGCCTTGGGTGGCAGGAGATAATGTGCAGCCTGATCGGTACCCGGGATCTTTAAATCTTCCCCATTTTCATCGATCAATTTAACAACGGGGCGCATATCTTTAGTATTTGCAGCACGTTGCTTTGGTTCCATGATAACAATATTCGTCAAACCAGTTATTTCATCCACATTTCGAGTTACCGTGACACCCTCAACGATATCCGAAAACTGGACTTTACCAGTTACTTCCGAAACGACCGGGTGAGTATGGGGATCCCATGAAGCAATTTGCTGACCTGAGTTCACTTCTTCGCCATCATCCGCCGTTAATACAGCACCATAAGGTACCTTATAGCGTTCACGCTCACGACCCACCTCATCCAGAATAGCCACTTCACCTGAACGTGAAACAACGACCTTGTTACCGCTTTCCTGCTCAAGCGTTTTTACGTTTTGCAGTCGAACCGTACCCCCGTTCTTCACTTCGATATTACTGATCGCAGCAGCCCGAGATGCCGCACCACCGATATGGAAGGTACGCATGGTCAACTGTGTACCCGGCTCACCAATTGATTGAGCTGCGATAACGCCCACTGCTTCGCCAATATTTACAAGATGGCCTCGGCCCAGATCACGACCATAACATTTACGACAAATGCCATAACGTGTTTCGCAGGTAATAGCAGAACGAACGTAAACCTGATCGATACCGACTTCATCAAGTACATCAATCCAGTATTCATCCAATAGTGTTCCAGCTTCGGCGACAACATCACCATTCATTTTAACGGCATCAGTTGCCAGTACTCGACCAAGAACACGTTCACGTAATGGCTCAATTACATCACCACCATCAATAATAGGAGTCATTTCCAGACCTTCAGTTGTTCCGCAATCTTCTTCTGTAACAACCAAATCCTGTGCAACATCAACCAATCGACGAGTTAAGTAACCTGAATTTGCTGTTTTCAGAGCGGTATCGGCCAAACCTTTACGTGCACCGTGAGTGGAAATGAAGTACTGCAATACATCCAGACCCTCACGGAAATTAGCCGTAATTGGTGTTTCAATAATAGAACCGTCCGGCTTGGCCATTAAACCACGCATACCTGCAAGCTGTCTGATCTGAGCTGCCGAACCACGAGCGCCAGAATCAGCCATCATATAGATAGAGTTAAAAGAAGGCTCCTTAACTTCATTACCGTCTTTATCAACACTAACATCAACGCCTAACTTATCCATCATGGCTTTGGCAACTTGGTCATTTGTATGTGACCAGATATCAACCACCTTGTTATAACGCTCACCATCCGTAATCAAACCTGAAGAATATTGTTCTTCAAAGTTTTTAACCTGGTCTTCTGCCTTGGTAATAATCTCGGTCTTACTTTCTGGAACTACCATGTCTTCTACACCAATTGATACACCAGCACGTGTAGAATATTTAAAGCCGGTATACATTAATTTATCAGAGAAAATAACTGATTCTTTTAAGCCTAATCTTCTGTAACAAGTATTTACCAGTTGTGAAATTGTTTTCTTGACCAGTATTTTATTTATTAATGAAAAAGGTAAACCATCCGGCAATATGCGAGACAACAATGCACGACCTGCTGTGGTTTCATATCGTGTCATAGTGACTTGTTTTTCACCTTCTTCATTAAAGGTTACCTCACGAACCCGGGCTTGAATCTTTGCCTGCAGATCGATAACACCACTTTCATAAGCCCGGTGTACTTCATCAATATCAGTAAAACACATACCAGTTCCTTTGGCCGCCACTGATTCTCGAGTCAAATAATAGAGCCCAAGAACAACATCCTGTGTTGGAACAATAATCGGTTCACCATTTGCAGGTGACAAGACATTATTGGTCGACATCATCAGCGTACGTGCTTCTAATTGTGCTTCAACTGATAATGGTACGTGCACTGCCATCTGATCACCGTCAAAGTCAGCGTTAAATGCAGTACATACCAGCGGATGTAGTTGAATCGCTTTACCTTCAATAAGCACAGGTTCAAATGCTTGAATACCCAACCTATGTAATGTAGGTGCACGGTTCAGCATAATTGGGTGTTCGCGGATGACTTCTTCCAAAACGTCCCAAACTTCCGAACCTTCTCGTTCTACGAGTTTCTTGGCTGCTTTAATTGTGGTAGCAAGACCTCTACGTTCCAGCTTACTAAAAATAAAAGGTTTAAATAGTTCCAATGCCATCTTCTTCGGAATACCGCATTGGTGTAGTCGCAAGGTTGGGCCTACAACGATTACGGAACGGCCTGAATAATCAACGCGTTTACCTAACAGGTTCTGACGGAAACGACCTTGTTTACCCTTGATCATGTCCGCCAAAGATTTTAATGGCAGTTTATTCGTGCCAGTTATTGCACGCCCACGACGACCATTATCCAATAATGCATCGACAGATTCCTGCAACATACGTTTTTCATTACGCACGATGATATCGGGAGCATTCAGATCCAATAATCGTTTCAGACGATTGTTTCGATTGATAACACGACGATATAAATCATTCAGATCAGATGTTGCAAAACGACCGCCATCCAGTGGCACCAAAGGGCGTAATTCAGGTGGCAACACAGGCAATACCTGCATCACCATCCATTCTGGTTTATTTCCTGAACTTTGAAAAGCTTCCAGTAGCTTTAATCGTTTGGTTAACTTGCGTAGTTTGGTCTCTGAGTTGGTGTTTGGTATCTCTTCACGTAACTCGGCAACTTCTGCATCAATATCAATTGATTTAAGTAATTCACGGATTGCTTCCGCACCCATCTTGGCTTCAAACTCATCACCATATTGTTCAATAGCTTCAAGATAGTTTTCTTCCGTTAACATTTGACCACGTTCCAACTCGGTCATACCTGGATCAATTACCGCATAGGCTTCAAAATAGAGAACACGCTCGATCTCGCGCAAGGTCATATCCAGCATTAAACCCATGCGAGATGGCAAAGATTTCAGATACCAGATATGCGCAACAGGACTAGCAAGGTCTATATGTCCCATGCGTTCGCGTCTTACTTTTGAAAGTGTTACTTCAACACCACACTTTTCACAAACGACACCACGGTGTTTCAGCCTTTTGTATTTTCCGCACAAACATTCATAATCTTTAACCGGACCAAATATCTTTGCACAGAAAAGACCATCGCGTTCAGGTTTGAACGTACGATAGTTAATCGTTTCAGGTTTTTTGACTTCTCCATATGACCAGGATCGAATTTTCTCAGGCGAAGCTAAACCAATTGATATGGCATCAAACTCTTCTACCTGTCCCTGCTGCTTTAATAGCTTGAGTAAGTCTTTCAAAGTGTACCTCCTTCGGAGATGTGTTCGGGTGTCAACCCAAATATAAAATCAAATTTAATCATTAAACTTTTCAATGGTTTCTTATGCCTATTGATCAAGCTCTATATCAATACCAAGTGATCGGATTTCCTTAACGAGTACGTTAAAAGATTCAGGCATACCGGCTTCCATCTGGTGGTTACCATCAACAATGTTTTTGTACATCTTGGTACGACCATTAACATCGTCAGATTTAACTGTGAGCATTTCCTGAAGCGTATAGGCAGCACCGTAAGCTTCCAGTGCCCACACTTCCATCTCACCAAAACGTTGCCCACCGAATTGCGCCTTACCACCCAATGGTTGTTGTGTAACCAGGCTGTATGGACCCGTTGAACGAGCATGCATCTTGTCATCTACCAGGTGATTCAACTTAAGCATATACATGTAACCCACGGTTACTTTACGTTCAAAAGCTTCGCCTGTTCGACCATCGTATAAAGTTGTTTGCCCATCTTCTGGAAGGTCGGCCAATTTCAACATGGCCTTAATCTCATCTTCACTGGCACCATCAAATACTGGGGTTGCCATTGGAACACCTTCTTTCAAGTTGAACGCAAGCTCTTTAATTTCTTCATCTGAAAATGAATCAAGGTCTTCTTTTTTACCACTCACGTTATAGACCTGCTCGAGAAAGTTTCTCATTTCAGTAATTTGCACTTGCTCCTGCTGTTCAAGCATCTTGCCAAGTTTTTTACCTAGCCCTTTAGCAGCCCAGCCGAGATGCGTTTCAAGCACCTGTCCGACATTCATTCGAGATGGCACACCAAGCGGATTCAAAACAACATCGACAGGAGTCCCATCTTCCATATGAGGCATATCTTCAATCGGAACGATAGTTGAGATTACACCTTTGTTACCATGACGGCCCGCCATCTTGTCCCCTGGCTGAATACGTCTTTTTACTGCGAGATAGACCTTAACCATCTTAAGAACGCCCGGAGCCAAGTCATCGCCAGAGGTTAATTTCGCACGCTTTTCTTCAAAACGATTATCAAAATCTTCTTTTAATGCTGCGAGCTGTTCTGCGGCACGTTCCAGTTGCTGGTTTGCTTCATCATTTTTCAGGCGGATCTCAAACCATTTTTCGTGAGAAGTACTATCGAGATATTCTTTGGTGATCTTATCGCCGGCATTCAATCCTGATGGACCACCCTCAGCGACTTTTCCAATCAACAGTTTTTCGATACGTTGATAGACACCATCTTCCATTATGCGGAGCTGATCATTTAAATCTTTTCGAACACTGTTTAATTCAGATTCCTCAATCTCCAGAGCACGTGCATCTTTCTCAACACCATCACGTGTAAAGACTTGTACGTCTATAACCGTACCATTCATACCGGAAGGCACTCTTAAAGAAGTATCTTTAACGTCAGAAGCCTTCTCACCAAAGATAGCTCGCAACAGTTTTTCTTCCGGGGTTAACTGGGTTTCGCCTTTTGGTGTCACCTTACCTACCAGTATGTCACCTACATTTACCTCAGCACCAATGTAAACAATACCGGATTCATCCAGTTTATTGAGTGCACTTTCACTGACGTTAGGAATATCTGAAGAAATTTCTTCGGAACCCAATTTAGTATCGCGGGCAACACAGGTTAATTCTTCGATATGAATTGTGGTGTAACGATCTTCCTTTACCAGCCTTTCTGATAAAAGAATCGAGTCCTCAAAGTTATAACCATTCCAGGGCATAAATGCGACTAACATATTTTGACCTAATGCCAGCTCACCCATATCGGTAGAAGGACCATCAGCCAGCACATCACCTTTAGCTATCTGGTCACCAGGTCTTACCAATGGCTTTTGATTAATACAGGTATTTTGGTTTGAACGGGTATATTTAGTCAGGTTATAAATATCTACACCAGGTTCCCCAGGCACAACTTCATCATCATTCACACGAACAACGATACGGCTCGCATCAA
>JBNLAL010000083.1:0-6656 GCA_050302115.1 Gammaproteobacteria bacterium
GATTGATGCGAAGAGATAAACAGTACACTTGGATCGTCGTAAAAAATATCCTGCGTTCCATTACCATGATGAACATCGAAATCCACAATAGCAACACGTTGAACATTGTATTTGGATTGTGCATAACGTGCAGCAATCGCAATATTATTGAAATAACAAAAGCCCTCTTCCCTGCCGGTATTCAATGCATGGTGTCCCGGTGGCCGGATGGCGCAAAAGACATTATTGAGTTCATGTTGCGCAACTTCGTCAACAGCGGCCAGAGCCGCCCCTACAGCAGCCGTGGCGACTTCATAAGTAATCGTCACATTTTTCTGAATTGATTGAATGTGCGCTTCACTATGGACAGTTTTAATCCAGTCATATATGTCTTTTTTTATTTGAACCGGTTCTAGTGTGGTTAACAGTTTTGATTCTTTCAGCGCTGAATCAATAAATTTAATCCGGTCTGGTGTTTCTGGATGACCAGGCGCGATATGGTGTTTCAGAAACACAGGATCACTGACAAGGCCGGTTTTTCTCATTTTGGCACTCTCATATACCTTCTTTTCTGCCCTTAATTGAGTCTGATAAAGTCCTAAAACAGTGCATAAAGCACTGGAAATAAAGCCTCTACGGTTCATTTTTCCAATAAAAATTGTTAATTTAGACCAAAATCCATATATAGTACTTTAATTTTGGTAGTTGAATGAGTTTCAATAACTTACATGGACATGATGAAAAAGTAACCCGGAAACGCAAATGACTGTAAAGATTATGTACAAAACAGGCCTCTTATTGATGTTTTTGCCATCGATCGTGATGGCGCAATGGGATGTCATCACCCATACCGATACCAATACCAACACGCAAACTCAGGTAGCGTATACGGAAAACGAGGAAGGTTATAGCCTCGAAATATACCGTGATAATGTCGGGGCAATTCGTTCTCGCTTTTCCTTAAATGCAGCATTGGACATGTTTGCAAAACGCAGTTGCCCTACTTATCAAATTGATTCCCGTTTGATTGACAATCGCTCAATCAATGATGCGCCTTGTATTACTGACCTGGCATGGAGTGAGTTTGTTTTGGGTTATGTAGAAAATAATAATGTCACTTCTGCCCGACTTAATGCATTAATGAACGGCAGTACGGTTACATTTCGATTTATGTTGGAGAATGGGGCATATAAAGAGACACAGTTTTCACTTGCCGGCTCCAAACGAGCCACATTAGCTGTTATCGGTAACGAAATTACGATTAATCCCTAATATTACCCATTTTTGGTTAATCTCTATTCCAGAAAATAATTGAATGCGAGAGCAGCGCATCATAAATGATCTAACTTCTTTGCCAGAGGAACAATGGCAAATGCTCAATACAGGGAATAATCCTTTTCTTTCTTATGCCTTCTTGTCCGGTCTCGAGCGCTTTGATTGCTTAAAAAACCAATATTGGCAACCGACACATATTATTATTGAAGAAGATGGTCAACTACTTGGCGTTCTACCTTTATATATAAAACAGGACTCTTATGGCGAGTTTGTATTCGATTGGGCCTGGGCCGATGCCTATCAACGTGCTGGAAGAGCTTACTATCCCAAACTGGTATCTGCCGTTCCTTTTACCCCGGTTACGGGCTCAAGATTACTGATCAAGAAAAGTTTAAATGAGAACGACATACGAAATGAACTGATTCAGGCAGCACTGGGATTGATGGAGGAATACCAATTTTCTTCATGGCACGTATTGTTCCCGCATAATGAGGATTTAAGTATTTTAATGGCCCATTCAGGAATGGAACGACTAACTTGCCAATATCACTGGTTTAACCAGGGTTACCGTGATTTTAAGGATTTTACTGATTCACTAACTTCAAAAAAACGTAAAAAAATAAAAAAAGAAAGGCGAAATATCCATGAATCAGGCATAGAAATTGAAAGATTAAGCGGTAAAGACATCAAATCTGAGCATTGGGAAATATTTTATCGCTTTTATTGTGCTACTTTTTATAAGAAATGGGGTGAACCCAGGTTTACACGGGATTTTTTTCAGTTTCTTGGAAAAACACTTCCGGAACAATCTTTATTGATATTAGCAAAGCAAGACGATGAATATATTGCCGGGGCATTTGCGATGAATGATCAAAATACATTATATGGTCGTCATTGGGGTTGCAGCAAACAGCTTCCCTTCCTACATTTTGAATTGTGCTACTATCAGACAATAGAGCATACAATTGCAAAAGGACTGAAAAAGCTGGATGCAGGAGTTCAGGGGGAACATAAAATGGCACGGGGATTTGAGCCAATTGCTATGCCCTCCTCTCACTGGGTTCGCGAAACTGATTTTCGATCTGCTATATCAAAATATTTGCATAGGGAATCAATCATGATGAAAGAGCATATTGCCATGCTCAAAAAACATTTGCCCTATAAAACACATTAATCAAATGACTACAGGTAATTATCAACAAAGTACAAATAAACTTTATTGGGTTAAGGATAATCTGTTAGCAATCGATTTTCCTGATGTTGAGCAGGCATTACGTGATCCGGATGGCTTATTGGCAATTGGTGGAGATTTAACTGTCAACCGACTGCTGGATGCATACAAACGAGGCATCTTCCCCTGGTTTAATGAAGGACAGCCTGTGCTTTGGTGGTCCCCAGACCCGCGTTGTGTACTTGAACCCACGGAAGTAAAAATATCACGTAGTCTCAAAAAAAGAATTCGGAATAATGAATTTCGAATTTCTTATAATGAAGCATTTATTGACGTCCTTGAAGGATGCGCTGGAGTTCGTAATGGCATTGAAGATACCTGGATTACCAATGATATAAAAATCGCATACATTCAATTATACGAAAAAGGCTATGCACATTCAGTTGAGTGCTGGTTAGGTGAACAACTTGTCGGTGGATTATATGGGTTAGCTTTGGGTAAGGTTTTTTTTGGAGAGTCCATGTTCAGCAGGGTTTCAGACGCTTCAAAAGTGGCATTGGTTCACCTGGCAAAACAACTTGAGCAGAAAGAATTCCGTTTAATTGATTGCCAGGTACATTCAAAACATTTGCAATCAATGGGAGCCAAACCGATACATAGACAAATGTTTGTTCATGTTTTGCAGAATTATTGCAACATGGATAAAACAACAGATTGGTATTATTAGAACTATGGACAGTCAGGAACAAAAACTCCGTTTTTATATTACTTCACCTCATTCGTGTAATTATCTTGACAGTCGTGATGCCACCAGTCTTTTTGCAGATCCATTATTTCCCAAAAATCAGTCACTTTATACCGCATTAGTCGCTAATGGTTTCAGACGTAGTGGTGAACATCTTTATCGTCCGTATTGTTCAAATTGTTCAGAATGTGTCCCCGTTCGTATACCTGTTAACGAATTTAAATATCGTCGACAGCATAAACGGAATCTGAAACAAAATATGGATCTGGATGTTCGATGTTTGCCCGCCGAATTTAATGCCTCCCATTTTCAACTGTATAAAAAATATCTATCTGCACGTCATCCAAATGGTGGTATGGATAATCCAACAGAAGATAATTACCGTGATTTTCTATGGGCAAGTTGGTCTGATACCCTTCTATTTGAGTTTAAACTTGACAACCAAATACTGGCTATAGCCGTCGTTGATAAATTAAAAGATGGTTATTCTGCTGTTTACACTTTTTTTGACCCGGAGCAAGAAAAGCGTGCTTTGGGTAAATTTGCCATCCTCTATTTAATCCAAAAAGCTCTGGAAGAAAACCTCACCTGGCTGTATCTCGGCTACTGGATTGCTTCTTGCGACAAAATGAAATACAAGATCGAATATCAGCCAATTGAGTGTTTCATTGATGATGAATGGAAAAAAATCAGCACCATTTCAAGGAATGACTTTGCAGTAAGCCAAAATTAGTGCAAAATTCGCACTTTTTTAAGCAACTGAGGACTTATGGCAAAAGAAGATCAAATCGAAATGGAAGGTACAGTCATTGAGACTTTACCCAATACTATGTTCCGTGTTGAATTGGAAAACGGACATGTCGTTACAGCACATATTTCTGGAAAAATGCGTAAGCACTACATCCGTATTCTAACTGGCGATAAAGTGACTGTAGAAATGACTCCTTATGACCTGACCAAAGGTCGTATTACTTTCAGAGCCAGATAATTATTTTTTGTAATTTTCTTTACGATTCTGATCTTGCCCGTTCAAGATCTTCAATCGTATCTATACCGATACCAGTTTCAGCTAAAGCAATCGCAACGTGTATTTTATCTCCATAATAGAGCACACGCAGTTGCTCCAGTGCTTCGGCTTTTTCCAGAAGACAAGGTTCTAAAGCGGTAAATTTTTGCAAGTATGCAGCACGGTATGCATATAATCCTATGTGTCGGAATGCTTGCTCCGGCATATCGCCTTTTCGGTTTAGGGGGATTGCCGCACGACTGAAATAAATAGCAATATTATTAATATCAAAAATAACCTTTACTATATTGGGATTTAAATAATCATCAATACTGTTTACTGATTCACACAATGTTGCTACTTGTGCTTCAGGGTGTTCATAGAGACCTTGTGCGACTTGTTCAATTAGTAATGCCGGCAAACCAAATTCATCTCCTTGTAAATTAACAACTATTTCATCGGCAGGTAGTTTTAGTTTTGTAACCACTTCGGCCAGCCTATCCGTGCCGGACTCATGCTCGGTTGAAGTCATAACGACATTTGCACCAAAAGAAGTGGCCACCTCAGAAATTCGATCATCATCTGTAGCAATATAAATTTGTTTTGCCTGTGTTTTACAGGCTATATCAAATATATGCTGTAAAAGTGGTTTACCTGCAATATCCAATAGTGGTTTGCCGGGTAATCGGGTCGACGCATATCGCGCAGGAATAATAATACTAAAAGGGATGGACACTATTTTAGCTTTTCCATTTCTTCATCAGAAATAGTTCTTGCTTCTTCTTCGAGCATTACGGGTATCCCATCTTTTATTGGATACGCCAGACGGGCAGATATTGAAATAAGTTCTTGATTATTTTTATCATAAATCAGTGGCCCTTTTGTCACTGGGCAAACCAGTATATCAAGCAGTTTTTTGTCCATTAATTATTTCCTTCATTAGCGTATCAAGTCTAAAGTTAAATGCTTCTGGTAAATTTGCTTTTATTGGCAAATACCAGTGATGTTCTGTTGCTATATCCATACATTTTACTGCATCTTTTTCAGTCATCACTACAGGCAATCCATCATTAAAATTAATATCTTCTCGTGAAAATTGATGATGGTCCGGAAAGTCATGTTTAATAATCTGCAATTT
Organism: Gammaproteobacteria bacterium; assembly: GCA_050302115.1. Classification (GTDB taxonomy): domain Bacteria; phylum Pseudomonadota; class Gammaproteobacteria; order Eutrophobiales; family Eutrophobiaceae; genus JBNLAL01. The sequence goes on from JBNLAL010000083.1 coordinate 5,315, forward strand.
TTGGTTTCTCAAACAGGCAAAAAAACGATCCGGATTACCTATCCCTGCTACAGCATGAACCTGCGTTCCACTTAATTCACTTATGGGCATTGTTTTTGTTGGGTCTAAAATTGATACCAGATCACCATAGAGATAGTCCATTTTGAATTCATGCCGTCCTGCAGAATATTTACTAACAATCATATCAACACTGGCCAAACGGCCGACGGGTTCACGCAATGGACCTGCCGGAAGACAACGTCCATTACCAAAACGCCGTTGTCCATCGACTACCGCTATTTCCAGGTCACGATCAAGTGAATAATGTTGCATGCCATCATCACAAATGATCAGGTCACATTTACAATGTTTAATCAGCTCTTCTGCAGCACGACGTCGTTGTATTGCTACTGCCACGGGACAACCTGTATTTTTTGATATTAAAACAGGTTCATCTCCGACCAATGCAGGACTGCTATCAGGTCTGACCTGTTGAGGTTTGCGATTAGGACTACCACCATAGCCACGGCTAACAATACCCGGCTTGAACCCTTTTTGTTTAAAATATTCGGCTAACCAGATCACCAGTGGTGTTTTACCTGTCCCTCCAACATTAATATTGCCAACAATAATAACCGGTGCATCAATTTGATTAACAGCAATAATACCTACCTGATAACAAATGCGTCTAAATAGTGTAAATAAGGCATAGACCCAGCTTACTGGAATTAGTAAATAGCCTAGTGGATGATTTGAGTACCAGATATTTTCAATAAATTCTTTCGAAAACATCATGCTAAAAATGCAGTCAAACCAGACAGCCTATTCGTCTTTAATTTCTTGTGTAGCAAAAGTAATTTTTACCAGACCAAGTTGTCTTGCAGCATCCATGACACGAACAACAGATTGATGAGTTGCATCTGCATCTGCACTGATAATGATGGGAGGCTCATTTAAACCAACAATAGCTTCCGATAATGCATTTTTGATCGTATCAAGTTGAGCGTTAACTAATGCCTTGTCGTTGATATAAATATTCCCCTGTGCATCCAGTCCAATATTAACGGCGTCAGGCTTGGCTTCAGTTATTTCTTTTGATGAAGTCGGTAAGGTTATATTAATCTCGGAGTTATGTTCAAAGGTTGTTGATACCATAAAGAAGATCAGCAAGAGAAAAACGACATCAATTAATGGCGTTATATCAAGATTAACCTCATCTCTTCTTTCTGAGCGAAAATTCATGATCAATTATTCTACCTGCAAAGCTTTCATCCAGGAGTTCTGCCTTGGTACAAACAACCATGGTCTTAAATCCCAGATCAATGAATTCATGGACAAGCTCTCGAGTATCCCTTTTCCAAAT
>JBNLAL010000084.1:0-6620 GCA_050302115.1 Gammaproteobacteria bacterium
ATCAGTGTCAGGACGATCGCCATAAATAACCCTGCCGCTATCATCGACCCATTTATAAACATCGGAACTCACTGTTTGAAAAATCAAGGGAAGAAGTAAACTAATGAAAATTAATATTTTTAAATTAGTCATAAATCTTTTCCCTGAAAATCGTCAAATGGTTATGCTACTTTTTTAATACTATTTTTTTTAGACAAATTTGACTCTATCGCTGCTTTCAATGCCTTGCAAATAATTTTGTATGATTTTATATGTTGATTTGAGAGTTCTTTTTCATTTTCTTCAAAATCAATAAAAAGGCACCCCAGTTTTTTATTATTCACATAGATTGAGTTTATTATTATTGTTGTCTTTGGGTTGGTCGGTTTTAAAATTGATGGTAAAAAATCAATATACTTATGTTTGTTTCTGGTATTGATAATCAGTGTTTGTTCTTTTTTCATTAATTGAGAAAAAAGCCTGTTTAGCTCAAGTGAAATGGATAGATGCTTTAATTCCGTAGATTGTTTATTAACCTTTTGGCTAAACAAATTCAGGATATTTGCATTCTTGTTAAATGCAAAAAACAAAACACGAGGAATTCCAGCACCTTCATACAGGGCTTTGGTTGATAAATGTATTAATTGTCCGGTGTTTTTTTTTGTTTTTGTAGTAGTGAGTTGTTGTACAAAGTCAGATAGTGTTTGTTTTTTATCTTGTTCAAAGTTCAATGTTTGATTTTTTAAAACTGATAAACTCATAAATATGCGGACCAGTCTTTTTTCCGGTAACCGTTGATATGTATGACGAAGTACACTAACTATTGATTTATTGATTATCGATGGTGCTTTATGAAGCGGAACGTGGAGGTACTCTGCGACTTGACCTAAAATGGATTCCGGATAAAGGATGGATTGTTTTGTGTAAATCCATTCAACCAAATCACTGGCCAGACGTATTCCCGTTATTTTGGGGTTATGGTGATGTTCTGAATAACTTTCACATATTAATTCAGGTAGTCGCCAGGATTTGGCAACTTTCTCTGAAAGAAAGTTTATGTCTGAGCCCAATAGTTCTATTTCCCTTTCTTTTCTGTTTTTGTCTTTATCTCTAATTTTTAATAGTGCTTTGGCTTTTTCATATTCGATCAGGCTAACAATAAGTATAAAAAAATCATGATTTAGACCGGCAGTAAAAAGTTCATTTGTTTCCGATTCTTTTCTATAAATTGCCCAATCCATGGACAAATAAGCGATTAGATAATGTTGTGTATAGAGTTGTTTTATAAACAAGGCAATATCTGCAGGATATTTTTCCTCCAAAACAGTTAAACCGGATAGTATCTTTAATGTTTGTGGAATGCTGATTAAGAGTATGGCGTGTGAGAGCGTTGTAATTTCCTTTTTTTGGCGAGTTCCTGCATATCTTAATAATGTCAGGGCGATACCTGGATCCAGTCTTGCTATCTCAAGCAGATCATTGATCTTAATGTCATCTTCATTCTCTCGTAATGCATCCAGTTTTTCCCTGCTTTTTTTAAGTATGGGAAAATTACATTTATTAAATGCAGTAATCCAGTGTTTGGAATTATCTGTCATGATAGCAATTTCTTTATTGTAATTAGATGTTGCGGGATGCAACACTCATTTAAAGCCCGTTAAAATTATTATCGGGAAAAAAACGGGAAAACTTGAGGGAAGAAGAAAGGGGATAGTCGTGGCTATCCCCAAATGAATAGTGTTCTAGCGTTCCAGATGTTGGAGTTTACCTGTTTTGTCTTTCCACTCATCAGCATCTTCAAGTGGAGACTTCATTTCATTAATGACAGGCCAGTCCTTTGATAATTCAGCATTTAGCTCGATGAATTCCTGCATTTCCTCAGGTACATCTTCATCCGCCATAATGGCCTCGACAGGGCATTCCGGTTCGCACAAAGTACAGTCAATACATTCATCCGGATCGATTACCAGCATATTTGGACCTTCATGGAAACAGTCAACGGGGCAAACTTCTACACAATCTGTGTATTTGCATTTAATACAACTTTCAGTCACTACAAATGGCATCAGATTTTCCTTTATTGCTAATCTTGTTAAAAAAGAACCGGGATCATACTCGTTCCCGACCCGGCAAAAAAGGCCTAATTAATTATTCTTTAGAATAGCTGATATTTCATCAGCCAGGGCTTTTCCTTTACGAAATTCCGAGACAGCAATATTTTTTTCGCTGAGAGTGGTTAATATCCTGATTTGGAGTTGCTCAGCAGGGATATTTTCGTAATGTATCAAGTAGGATTTCATGTCACTGCGTTCGTTCACAATCCGTGTGATTTCAGGAATTTCCCCCAGGACAACAGATAGCTGGGTATTCGGTTTATCTTCCAATTGTAGACTAAAACACTGTGTTGTTTGTTTAAGTTCAGACAAACTGGTATGAGTGACGAGCTTACCCTTATTTAAAATTGCCACCTCACCACAAATATCCTCAATTTCTTTAAGATTATGCGAACTAATTACAATTCTGTGTTGTTGGCTAAGTTCCCGCAACAGATGATGTACTTCAGTAGCTGCAACCGGGTCCAGTCCGGAAGTCGGTTCATCCATCAGGATCAGTTCCGGTTTGCCTATTAGAGATTGAGCAAGCATGACGCGTTTTCGTTGGCCAAAACTTAATGTCTCCGGATATTGGTTTACAAAACTTTCTGCCTGCACCGATGCAATTGCTGTATCAACTTCCTTTTTGGCGCTAGACGATTTAAAACCTTGCAGGCGCGCATAATGTTTAAGTTGTGATAAGACATCGATGTTCTTAAACATCTGGGTATCCTGAGGTAATAAACTGAACTTTCCTTTAATTATTTCACTGTCAGGTAAATTTCCAAGAATATTCACTTTGCCGGAATCAGGGAGGATAAAACCGCATAATATGGAAAATAATGTCGATTTTCCTGCACCGTTAGGACCGACAATCCCTGTTGGTTGTTCTACTTTCATTTCAAGATCTAAACCATCAAGCGCCTTAATACCGCCATACCGTTTGGATAGTGATTCACAATAAATATAATTTTCCATTACATATCCCTTGAAGCGAAAATTTTCCAACCGCACATGAAGTAAACAATCATATAACCGCTTAGTAGACTTACTGAAATAAGGATGTTTTCAGTATTTATACTATACAGGTATGTTTTTACCCAACCGGGAATGATGTAGATAATAAAATTAACATCATCCTTGAGCATCAATATCAGGACGACCAGAAAAACATACAGCATCATTCCAAGGAATAACGAACCGATGGTTGATTTAGCAAAGGCCGAAACCATCGACATATAACTTGTAAAGGGAAGGCTATAAAAAAACAGGATTAAAAAGGTCTGGAATGCAAATAATAACAGTGTTTGAGGATCATCTTCCTGATTCAAGTAGGCTAGTATGGTTGCCCATGAGGTTGTTATCAGAATACAACAACTGACTAACATCAATACGGCAATGAAACGCGAAACAAACAGTTCTTTTCGGGTCGAACGGGTAAGTATAAAACGAAATGCGCCACTGGAAGCATCACTTGAATACTGATTATTTGCTGCCAGCATAATGAATAATGGCATAAGTGATAATGAAATCATCAGGTAAATGGAGAGAGTTACAGAACGATCCACAAACAATTGTAATGCCAGTTCCTGATCACCTAATAGCCAACTGGCAATAAACAGGCCTTTGCCACTTTGTAACCATTCAATTGCTTCTTCACTGATATTGGTTAATACCAGATACCAGAATAGAAAATAGGGAATGAGAAAAATAAGGCTTTTGAGGCTACTTAAAGAAGTATAAAAATCAAACAATACAAGCTCTTTAACACGATAAAGACTAGGCATAATGATGCAAAAAGATTAGATTGATAGATGCAAGTTATTTGTCAATTAAAGTACGTAATTCATACAATAATGCAAGTGCCTGTTTAGGAGATAAGTTGTCAGGGTCAATGGATTCAAGTTTTTCAATGATTGGTTCGTCATTAAACATATCTGATTGTAATTCATCTTTAGTATTTAATGGCGATAGTGACTCGATATCCTGTAAACGTTGTTTTGCAGCTTTGATCACTGTTTTTGGGACACCTGCAAGCGCGGCTACTTGTAATCCATAGCTTTGGTTTGCCGGGCCTGCTTTAACGGCATGTAGAAAAATAATTTCATCACCGTGTTCAACAGCATCCATATGTACATTTGCCACATTTACTTCTGTATCCGGCAGCGACGTAAGTTCAAAATAATGTGTTGCAAAGAGTGTATAAGCATGGATAGACCTGGCCAGATATATTGCACAGGCCCAGGCAAGTGATAAGCCGTCATAGGTACTGGTACCTCGACCGATTTCGTCCATTAATACCAAACTATGTTCCGTCGCGTTATTTAATATATTTGCAGTTTCGGTCATCTCGACCATAAAGGTAGAGCGCCCACTGGCAAGATCGTCAGATGCACCAATACGCGTAAAAATTCGATCAACGGGTCCAATTACTGCTTTATCTGCCGGCACAAAACTACCAATATGAGCGAGGATCGTAATTAAGGCGGTTTGTCGCATATAAGTTGATTTTCCTCCCATATTTGGTCCGGTGATAATCAACATTTGCTGTTTGTCATTTAATGACAGATCATTTGCGATAAATGGTTCAGACTGTATTTGTTCGACAACAGGATGACGTCCTGCTTCAATATAGAAACCTTTTTCATCTGTTAATTCAGGCTTGGTGAAATTCAGTGTTTCGGCAATCTCGGCAAAACACAAAAACACATCAAGCTCAGCCAAGGCACTTGCACAACATTGTAGTTCTTCCAGATAGACGGCAATTTTTTCCAGCAATTCATCGTAAAGTTGTTTTTCTCGTCCCAGTGATTTTTCCTTTGCACTCAGGATTTTTGTTTCAAACGATTTTAATTCCGGCGTAATAAACCGCTCAGCCGCCTTTAAGGTTTGTCTACGCGTATAATCATCTGGAACATCACTCGAATGAAGTCTGCTGATTTCAATGTAATAACCATGCACACGGTTATAACCAACCTTTAAACCCTGAATACCAGTACGTTGTTTTTCTTTTTCTTCAAGTTCCCTTAGAAATTGTCCTGCGTCATTACTTAAGCTTCTTAATTCATCCAGTTCAGCATCATAACCGTTAGCAATAACACCTCCATCGCGAATTGTAGCAGGAGGTTCGTCTATAATTGCTGATAGTAACAGCGTTACTAAATCCGGAAACAATGTAATTGCGTTATAAAGATTATGTAATTTAGGGCTATCAATTGGTTCCAGTTTTTGTTTGATAGAAGGAAGTATTTCCAGGCTGTTTCGTAATTGAACCAGGTCTCGAGGTTTTGCGGATTTTAAAATAACCCGGGTCATTATACGTTCGATATCACAAATGCATCGCATATCCTCATGGTAATCACGATGACGGAGGTTATCGAGTAATTGTGCAACAGCATCATGGCGTAAACGGAGTTCCTGCTGGTCACGAATTGGTTGTCGTAACCAGCGTCTTAAGTGACGGCTGCCCATTACCGTCGATGTTGTGTCTATTACATTTAAAAGTGAATGAGATTTTTCTGGCACGAGACATGACTCAAGTTCAAGATTACGGCGCGATACAGCATCAATCTGGATATATTGATCCGGTTGATTGATTTTCGGTATTTGTAGATGAGGTAGGAGAGTTTTTTGTGTTTCTCTAAGGTATTGGATCAAACAACCCAATGCGCATACGGAAACAGACATGTCCTGGAAACCGAAACCATTCAGGTTTTTAACTTTGTATTGTTGTTTTATCTGTGACTCGGCTGTGCTTTGATTAAAATACCACCCCGGTCTTTTTGTTAAACATGGATTATTGGATAAGGTAGTTACAAGATCGCTGGTTTCACTGACTAGTATTTCAGCCGGATGATACTGCTCCAACAGATCATCAAGTGAAGTTTTAACATCAGATTCGAGCAGGTTAATGTTACCGCTGCCAAGGTCAACTGTAGCCAAACCATAACAATTTTTTATTTTATGTATCGAAAGGAGAACATTGGTCGTTCTTTCATTTAATAAAGCATCATCAGTAACGGTACCGGGTGTAATAATACGAACAACTTTCCGTTCAACAGGCCCTTTACATAATGATGGATCGCCAACCTGCTCACAAATGACAACAGATTTTCCCAGTTTAACGAGGCGTGCCAGATAGGAATCAACCGCATGAAAAGGGACACCGGCCATCGGTATCGGTTCACCGGCAGATTTACCGCGCTTGGTAAGAGTTATATCGAGTAAACGGGCCGCTTTTTTTGCATCTTCATAAAATAATTCATAGAAATCACCCATACGGAAGAACAGCAACATATCGGGATACTCAGCCTTAAAGCCAAGGTATTGTTGCATGACCGGGGTGTGGTTTTGGGACTGCTGTATTGATGCAGACATGGAAGCTTATTCTAATAAAACTAACAAAAGTTAGCTATCAGCATTGTAGAAATTAGCATGAATCATCGAGTTCACATTGGAATGCCATGGACTGCATACGCATAATCCCCTGAGAATACAGGACGATACTGTATCGACCGGTGTCATTTGGACTCGTGATACAGCTTTCGG
>JBNLAL010000085.1:0-6619 GCA_050302115.1 Gammaproteobacteria bacterium
CATGGCACAAATGTCTGAAGCTGCCTGGCCGTTCAGGAATAGTAATTGCCAATAAGGCCTCGCGGTTTTCACCTAGGGCCGTTAACTCTGCGATATGCCTTAAACGATCAAAGTTAACGTTAGCACCACTGAAGATCGCAACCAGATCTTTTCCCTCAATATTTTCGCGCACGACATATTGTTTCAAACCGGCAAGGGCCAAGGCACCGGCAGGTTCGGGAATGGAACGCGTATCTTCAAAGATGTCTTTTACCGCAGCACATATTTCATCGATACTGACTAACAGTATTTCATCCACCAGCTCTTTGGCGATGCGATAATTTTCTTCACCGGCCTGTTTCACCGCAGCACCATCAGCGAAGATACCTATATGTTCGAGAGCAATGCGCTCTCCAGCTTCAAAAGCATGATGCATACAAGGTGCTTCATCCGGTTCCACACCAATAATTTTTATGTCAGGGTGATTTGCTTTTATGTATGCTGAAATGCCGGCAATCAAGCCACCTCCTCCAACAGGAACAAAAATCATGTCCGGCGAATTCGGATGCTGTTCCATTAACTCAACACCTACGGTTGCCTGACCGGCGATAACCAGGGGATGATCATAGGGAGGGATATAACACATGCCTTTTTCTTTCGACATGCCCAGGGCATGATCTTTGGCATCATCATAGGTATTACCATGTAAAATGACTTCAGCGCCCATACGCTTAACAGAGCTGATTTTGATCTCCGGCGTGGTTTTGGGCATTACAATGATTGCCCGCATTTTCAAGCCCTGTGCTGCAAGTGCTACACCCTGGGCATGGTTACCGGCGGAAGCAGTAATGACACCACGCTCACGTTCTTCATTAGACAATGCAGCAATCATGTTATAGGCACCGCGCAATTTATAGGAAAATACCGGTTGCTGGTCTTCCCGTTTTAACCAGATGGAATTCCCATAGCGTTCGGATAATTGTGGCGCGAAATCCAGATCGGTACGCTTCGCAACTGTATAGATGCGATGACTGGCATCATTAATTAAATTCTTGTATTCCTCAAACATCTACATAAGATAACATCTAATAAGACGACGACCTATAGTCATGATCGGAGTAAGTAATGTCACAAGACGACAAAAAGAAAAAAGCTGCTGAAGCTGCCATTAAATTTATTGAAGACGATAGCATTGTTGGCGTTGGGACAGGCAGTACGGTTAATTTCTTTATTGAAGAATTGGCTAAAATAAAAGCAAGAATTGAAGGGGCTGTTTCCAGTTCCGTTGCCAGTGAAGAATTATTAAAAATCCATCATATACCGGTCTTACCCTTAAACAGTGTCATTGAAATCCCGGTCTATGTTGATGGTGCGGATGAAGCTACCAAACACCGACATCTCATCAAAGGTGGTGGCGGCGCATTAACCCGGGAAAAGATCGTAGCTGCTGCAAGTAATAAATTTGTTTGTATTATTGATGACAGTAAACTGGTCCCAATGTTGGGAGAGTTTCCTTTACCGGTTGAAGTTATTCCAATGGCTCAAAGTTATGTCGCCAGACAGATTGTAAAATTAGGCGGACAACCCATCCTGCGCGAAGGTTTTACCACTGATAATGGCAATATCATTCTCGATGTCCATAATCTTAAGATTCAGGACCCTGTAGAGCTGGAAGAAAAACTGAATCACATTGCAGGTGTGGTGACAAACGGTCTTTTTGCCCAAAGACCCGCGGACATCTTGCTTATTGCCAGTGAAAATGGTGTTATAGAGCAATAAATTGTGAATATTGTCGCTAATTGTATACATAAAATTAGCTTTATAGATATTTAATAGCTTAAAATATGGTCATAATAAAATTTAAATAAAAAGGGGACCGAATAAATGCTTTTTTATATTGTTTACATTTTGTCGGTGGTTGTTTTGATTCTTCACTTTACCGGTTTTCTTGCACGCAGAAATATGGATTGGGTCGTACTTGTTGCTGCCGTTGCTATCTTTGCCGTCAATATCCTCGACTTCCTTAAAATAATTTAATTTCAGCAGCCTGATCATTTTATGATTGGTCTGCTGCAACGTGTAAATCAAGCCTCTGTCACTGTAAAGGGAAATACCGTTGCTTCTATAAAAACCGGTCTACTTGTCCTGATCGGCATTGAAAAGGATGACAATGAACAAAAAGCCGAACGCCTTTTTAAAAAGTTAATTGCCTATCGTGTTTTTCCTGATGACAAGGAGAAAATGAACCTGGGCCTGAAAGACATTAACGGTGACCTATTACTGGTCCCCCAGTTCACTTTACCGGCTGATACTCGCAAGGGACTTCGCCCCAGTTTCTCCAGTGCTGCACCACCAGACCTTGGAAAACGTTTATTTGATTATATTGTTCAATATTCCAAGGAACATTATCCAAATGTGGAAACGGGAGTGTTTGGCGCGGACATGAAAGTTAATTTAACAAACGATGGCCCGGTCACTTTCTGGCTTCAAGTCTGATACACCTTGATACATGCACTACCGGGCACATCGCTTCGTTGCGGGACGCCTCGCACTACACCTGCTATCACATATATCAATCAAAGCTATTCTTTAAATTAGTAATACCAATGCAACAACAATTGAAATAATAATTACTGCAATCCCAACAAGACGTTGCTTATCCTGCAACATTTTTTCCTTAAAATTATTTTTATAAAAAAAATTCAGTGAGATGAAAATAACAACTGCTGCGATACTCGCCAGGAAACCGATAACTTCGTTTTTCAAACCGATAACCAGTCAGTTGGTTTAAGAAACACGTTATAGAGTTCCGCCTCGGGTGAGCCTTCCTCAGGTTGCCAATTGTATTCCCAACGTACCAATGGCGGTAATGACATTAATATTGATTCAGTTCTGCCACCGGACTGTAGTCCAAAAAGAGTACCTCGATCGTAAACCAAATTAAATTCAACATAACGCCCGCGACGGTAAAGTTGAAAATTTCTCTCCCTGTCTGAATATTCAGTACCTCTACGCTTTTCAACTATAGGGAGATAGGCTTTTAGGAAATGATCGCCAACACTCTGCATAAAGGCGAAACATTTATCGAAGCCCCATTCGTTTAAATCGTCATAAAACAAACCACCAATGCCACGCGGTTCCTGACGGTGTTTTAAGTAAAAATATTCATCACACCATTTTTTGTATTTACTATAAGTATCATCACCGAAGCCCTCACAGGCTTTTTTAGCGGTTTCATGCCAGAAACGTGCGTCTTCCCTAAAACCATAATAGGGAGTCAGATCAAACCCGCCACCGAACCACCATATAGGATCTTCACCTTCTTTTTCTGCAATAAAAAAACGGACATTCATATGTGTGGTTGGCACATAAGGATTTAATGGGTGTATGACCAGAGAATCACCCAAGGCCTGAAAAGAGCGACCTGCTAATTCCGGACGATGAGCCGTTGCGGATTGCGGTAAACCCTCACCAAAGACATGAGAGAAGTTGATACCACCCTGTTCAAAAACCTCACCGCCCTGCATAACCCGACTACGGCCACCGCCACCTGCTTCACGTTCCCATTTGTCTTCTTTTAACACAAGTTTGCCATCCATTTGCATCATCGATTCACAAACGCGATCCTGCAAACCCAGCAAATACGCTTTTATGCTGTCAATATCGATCATTTTTTACCCATTTGTTTGGTAATCACACAACTAGAGGTTATCCTATCACGCTTATTTTTTCAGGTAACAAAATCTAATGAGCACTCGTAGCGCGAGCGTAAAACGCGACACAAAAGAAACACAAATTGAAATCACGCTTAAACTGGATGGCACGGGCAAGTCAGATTTGTCTATTGGCGTACCTTTTCTCGAGCACATGCTGGACCAGGTTGCACGCCATGGCATGTTTGACTTAACCATAAAGGCCAAAGGCGATCTGGAAATCGATGCTCACCACACAGTTGAAGATGTGGGTATTACACTCGGCCAGGCCTTTACAGAGGCGTTAGGGGATAAAAAGGGAATTCGCCGCTATGCACATGCCTATGTGCCTCTTGATGAGGCATTGTCTCGTGTTGTAATTGATTGCTCCGGACGCCCCGGTATTGAATACGCCGTGGATTATCCACGTGCCCGCGTCGGTGAATTTGATGTCGATCTGATCTTTGAATTCTTCCAGGGTTTTATCAATCACGCGATGATGACTTTACATATTGATAATATTCGTGGACGCAATTCACACCACATTGCCGAAACAATCTTCAAAGCGTTCGGTCGCGCACTACGTGCTGCTGTTGAAATCGATCCGCGCATGGAGGGAATTTTACCCTCAACAAAGGGTAAACTTTAAGCGAAGTCAATCATGTCAAATGTTGTCGTTCTTGATTACGGTAGCAGTAATCTACGTTCTGTTGCCAAGGCATTAGAAACTGTTGCTGAAGGCAAGCATACAATTACTATTTGCAATGATCCTGATTTGATCCTGAACGCTGACAAAGTCGTTTTCCCTGGGCAAGGAGCGATCGGTCAATGTATGCGTCATTTGAAAGAACAGGGTTTGGATGAAGTTATTCGTGAATGCATTTTAAATAAACCCTTTCTGGGTATTTGCCTCGGCCTGCAATCCTTAATGGACCAAAGTGAAGAGGATGGTGGTGTTGAGGGTCTGGGCATTTTGCCTGGTAAAGTGATTCGTTTTGAAGCTAATGTAAAAGATGAAAGTGGTTCGCTTTATAAAATTCCTTCTATGGGCTGGAACCAGGTTTATCAGGAAAAACCACATCCTTTATGGAATGATATAAAAGACGGTAGTCGTTTTTATTTTGTGCACAGCTATTATGTCAAACCGGAGCAGGAGTCAGACATTGCGGGAAGTACTGAATATATCTGTCGTTACACTTCTGCTGCTGCACGCGATAACTTATTCGCAACTCAATTTCACCCTGAAAAAAGTCAACATTCCGGTTTGACCTTATTAAAAAACTTTCTTAACTGGCAGATTTAGGTTTTCGTTTTTTACGCGAATGTTTTTGTTCGGGCTTCTTACGTCGTTTTTTTGTTGATCCGGATCTTTTTTCCTTTTTCTTATCAGGCCTGGGTGATGATTCATTTTTTTCACCCAATCGACTGATTCTTAATTGTTGTCCTGCTACCCAGACTTTTTTCAACTCACGAAAGATATCACGCGGCATACCAATTGGCAGGTCGACAGTAGAATAATTATCATGAATTGTTACGTTCTTTATGTATTGACTATCGACGCCTGCTTCATTGGCAATCGCGCCCACTATATTCTTGACCTGTACTTCATGCTCACTACCAACCTCAATACGAAAACGTTCCATATCACGATCAGGTGATGAACGTCGTGGTTGCCTTTGTTTATTATCATCCTGTGATCTATCTCTTCGACCTTCATCTCGAGAACGTTCTTTCTTATGTTCTTTTTGAGGCTTAACCAGAAAGGGTTGTTCACCTTGTGCAATCTTTGCCAGGGCCACTGCAATGTCCATTGCCGATCGTCCAGTTTCTATCTGATACTCTTCAATCATTGAACGAAACAATTCATCGTCACCTTTTTCCAGAGTATCGGAAATGCGTTGTTTAAAACGCTGAATCCGTTCCTGATTGATCGATTCTGCTGTTGGCATATGCATGCGTTCGATCTTTTTCCCTGTTACTTTTTCAATCGTACGTAATAAATGTTGTTCACGTTGTGTGACAAAAAGAATCGTTTCACCTTCACGCCCGGCCCTTCCGGTACGACCGATTCGGTGTGTATAGGCTTCCGGATCATTTGGAATATCGTAATTAATAACATGACTGATCCGTTCTACATCAAGCCCACGCGCAGCAACATCAGTAGCGATAACCATATCGATCTTGCCGGACTTTAATTTGTTTACTGTTTGTTCACGAATCTTCTGCGTAATGTCTCCATTTAATGCCGTGCAGGCATAACCTCTGGCCGCAAGTTTTTCTGATAACTCAATTGTTTCCAGTTTGGTACGAACGAAGATAAGGATTGCATTAAAGGTCATGCTTTCAAGAATAGACGTCAAGGCATCCAGTTTTTGTCTGCCATTAACCAGCATATAACGTTGTCGAATCGTATCCGCCGTTATGCTTTTCGTTTTTATCGTGACCTGTTCCGGATCGTTTAAATACTTTTGTGAAATTTTTCTAATCGGTGCAGGCATGGTGGCAGAAAACAAGGCTATCTGTCTTTGCTCCGGCAACCGTTCCAAAACCCATTCCACATCATCAATAAAACCCATGCGTAACATTTCATCAGCTTCATCCAACACCAGGCATTTCAGGTTATCCAGTTTTAAAGTACCGCGACGCATATGGTCCATGACCCGGCCCGGTGTACCGACAACGACATGTACACCACGTTTTAATTGCCGTAGTTGCACACCGTATTCCTGTCCACCGTAGATCGGCAAAACATGAAACCCTTTCATAAAACTTGCATAGCGCTGAAACGCCTCTGAAACCTGAATGGCCAACTCTCGAGTCGGAGCCAAAACCAGGACCTGCGGTGTATTTTTCTTAATGTCTATGTTCGATAATAACGGCAGGGCAAAGGCAGCGGTCTTACCTGTTCCCGTCTGTGCCTGACCAATTACATCCCTCCCACCAGACAT
>JBNLAL010000086.1:0-6329 GCA_050302115.1 Gammaproteobacteria bacterium
GCGATACAGTTATTGAAGCTGATGATGAAATATTCTTTATAAGTTCACAAAAATCTATTCGCCAATTGTTACAACTAATACGTATTAATGAAAAACCCTATAGGAGTATTATGATTGCAGGTGGCGGCAATATTGGTATTCGCCTGGCAAAGTTATTGGAAAATAACTACAAAGTTAAATTGATTGAACTGGATCCCGGTAAAGCTCGTTATGCATCAGAAGAATTAACAAATACCATCGTTTTAAATGGTGACACAGCAGATGAAGAATTACTCAATGAAGAAAATATCGATCATATTGATGTTTTTTGTGCATTAACTAATGCGGACGAAGCAAATATTATTTCATCTATGTTAGCTAAACGTTTGGGAGCACGTAAAGTATTAGCGTTGATTAACCGTGCAGCATATGTTGACCTGGTCCAAAGCAATACCATTGATATAGCTATATCACCACAGTTGGCAACTATCGGTAGCTTATTGGCACATGTACGTAAAGGTGATGTCGTAGTCGTGCATGCGTTAAGAAGAGGTGCAGCAGAAGCCATTGAGGCCATAGCTCACGGCAATTCATCTTCATCTAAAGTAGTCGGAAAAAAAATAAAGGACATTGACCTTCCGGATTGCACAACGATAGGAGCTATTGTGCGTGGAAATGACGTTATTATTGCAAATAGTAATACTGTTATTGAGGAAGAGGATCATGTCATACTTGTTGTTGCTGATAAAAAACGCGTAACAGAAGTTGAAGCTTTATTCCAGGTTGGCATCACATTTTTATAATTTAACTTCTAAAAAATATGCAAATTGTTGTCATACAACGTATTCTGGGAATATTACTATCGCTATTCAGCTTTACTATGTTTCCTCCTTTAGTGATTGCTTTATACACCTCTGATGGCACATTAATTCCTTTCTTCACTGCCTTTGCATTAATTTTAAGTATTGGCTTAATTCTCTGGTTACCTGTAAAAAATATAAAAAGAGAATTGCGTTTACGTGATGGCTTTATTGTTGTTGTCTTGTTCTGGGCGGGTTTGGGTTTAGCTGGAAGCATTCCATTAATTCTCGCTGAAACGCCTGATTTAAGTATTACAGATGCCATTTTTGAATCTATTTCCGGTCTGACGACGACTGGGGCCACAATTATTGTCGGGATCGATTTTTTACCGAAATCTATACTTTTTTACCGACAGGAACTGCAGTGGTTAGGCGGTATGGGAATCATTGTTTTGGCCGTTGCTATATTACCCATGTTGGGTATTGGCGGTATGCAGCTTTATCGAGCTGAAACACCGGGACCAATTAAAGATACCAAGTTAACTCCCCGCATCACCGAAACGGCCAAGGCACTTTGGTATATATATCTTACACTGACTATTTTTTGTGCCATCGCCTACTGGCTTGCTGGCATGAATTTATTTGACGCTATCACACACAGTTTTTCTACTGTTTCAATCGGTGGTTTTTCCACACACGACTCAAGTATGGGTTATTTTCAAAGTGGTTTGATAGAAACCGTGGCAGTGATTTTTATGCTCATTTCGGGAATTAATTTTAGTTTGCATTTCATGTCATGGAGACATGCCAGTTTCAAACCATACTGGTTTGACCCGGAATTACGTGCTTATTTTTCTATACTGATAATGATCTGTATTGCTTGCGCGTCTTATCATGTCATTGTTGGAGATTACGAATATTTTGGAAAAGCACTTGAAGATAGCATTTTTCAAACTGTATCAATTGCAACAACAACGGGTTTTACAACAACAGATTATCAAGGTTGGCCTGGCTTCATGCCATTATTATTACTCTTTTCCAGCTTTATCGGTGCCTGTGCGGGGTCTACCGGTGGAGGTCTGAAAGTTATTCGAATTTTATTATTGTTCAAACAGGGTGTACGTGAAATCAAACGTCTTATTCACCCAAACGCTTTATTTATCATCAAGCTGGGTAATAAACCCATTCCAGAACGTATCATTGAGGCAGTTTGGGGGTTTTTTGCTACTTACATTGCTGTTTTCGCTCTTTTACTACTTGCCCTAATGGCAACCCAGTTAGATCAGGTAACTGCTTTTTCAGCATTGGCCGCCTGTATGAATAATCTTGGTCCAGGGCTGGGTAAAGTCAGTCTGCATTATGGCAATATCAATGACACGGCCAAGTGGATACTCTGCTTTGCAATGTTACTTGGACGACTGGAAATTTTTACATTGTTGGTCTTATTTACACCGACTTTCTGGCGACATTGAACAGTCATGAAAAACAGAAATGGGATGAACGTTATTCATCCCCTGTAGTTAACAACCTATCACCGTGTGAAGTCTTGTCCGATTATCAGCATCTGTTGCCACAAAAAGGAATGGCGTTGGACCTGGCTTGTGGTCGTGGTGCAAACGCGATCTGTCTAGCTAAACACGGATTATCTGTTAGCGCCTGGGATATTTCTTCAAATGCAATTGAGCAACTCGATAAAACAGTAAAAGAAAAAAAATTAAATATAAAGATGGAAGTACGGGACGTTATAACCAATCCACCTGAACCCGATTATTTTGATGTTATAGTTGTATGTCGTTTTCTTGAGCGAACACTTATTCCAAATATAAGAAAGGCAATTAAATCAGGAGGTTTGATTTTTTATCAAACATTCATAAAAGATAAAATTAGTGAAACTGGACCTTCTAACCCTGACTATCTTTTAAACAATAATGAACTACTATCATTCTTTCATGACTGGCGTATTTTACTTTACCGTGAAGAAGGTAACACAGGTAATTTGAATGCCGGTTTCCGTAATCAGGCCATGTTAGTCGCCCAAAAATTCTAATTTTCATGAGTAATATAGAAAAATTTAAATCTCTGCTTGAAAGTGGTAACGATAATGCTTTACTTAGGTTTAGTTTAGGTAATGAATATTACAAAACAAAAAACCTTAATGAAGCTATTGCCAACTTAAAAATAGCTACCGAATTAAAAAACGATTATTCCGCTGCGTGGAAATTATATGCAAAAGCGTTAGCAGATAATAAACAATTAGACGAGGCAATTAATGCCTATAGAAAAGGTATTGTTATAGCTGAAAAAAATGGTGATATACAAGCAGTCAAGGAAATGTCTGTTTTTCTAAGGCGTTTAGAGAATAAAAAATAATAATCTATTGATGTAGTTCCAGAGTTCCAATCAACTCAGACACATTATCTAAATTGTTTTTATCCAGATAATCAATAATGCCCTGGTTTAATTTTGGACAAACTAATGGTTCGTAAAATAATGCTGTCCCAATCCCGATTGCTGTCGCACCAGCAATGAAAAACTCCAGTGCATCATTAACTGTTGTGATACCGCCTTGCCCGATAATCGGGATATTATGATTTTTAGCTACCTGATAGACCTGATGCACTTTCAATAAAGCAACCGGTTTTATTGCAGGACCTGATAATCCACCCTGGTTATTACCAATAATCGGCTTTCTGGTTTCAACATCAATAGCCATACCCATCAAGGTGTTAATTACTGCAAAACCATCTGTACCTGCTTCAATACAACGTCTTGCATTTTCAGCAATATCAGTCTGGTTAGGAGATAGTTTGGTAATCAACGGTTTCTTCGTTGCCCGCCGGCATGCTTCAACTACTCTGGCAGACATATCCGGATCATTACCAAAGGCAACACCTCCCTCTTTGACATTTGGACAGGAGATATTAATCTCCATGGCATCAATTGGAGAGTCATCAAAGATACGCGTTACTTCTTCATATTCTTCAACTGTTGAACCAGATAGATTTGCAATGAACCGGGTCTCGGAAAAATCCAGATTTGGCAGGTATTCATTAACAACAATTTTAGAACCTGGATTTTGCAAACCTATTGCATTCAACATCCCCATGTAAGTTTCAGTTACCCGATGTGGTGGATTTCCCAGACGCGGCCCTAATGTTGTACCCTTTAAACAGATCGCACCAACATCCGTATTGGAAAAACCATTGATCCTTGTATATTCTTCTCCAAAGCCCACGCAACCTGACAACAGAACAAGCGGGCTGTTAAACTGCATTCCACAGAAATTAACTTCTAAACGTTTTTTATTTTTCTCACTTAACACAATTATTCCTGCTGAATATTGTCTCTCAAAAATATAAAATCTTATGATGTTTAATATTGTTTTATATGAACCGGAAATTCCACCGAATACCGGTAACATTATACGCCTTTGTGCCAATACTGGTGCGAATTTACACTTAATCCACCCACTTGGATTCAGCATGGATGAAAAAAGTCTGCGTCGTGCCGGACTGGATTATATCGATTTATCAATAATTCATCATTATGAGAATTATCATGACTATCTTGAAAAACAAAATCCCTCATCACTCTTTGCTGTATCAACCAAAGGGAAACAAAAGTATTCGGATAGTACTTTTAATGAAGGAGACAGTTTTATATTTGGACCGGAGACGAGAGGTTTACCTGAAATTATTTTAGATGAATTCAAACCTGAAAAAATCTTGCAAATACCTATGATAAAAAACAGCCGTAGCCTTAATCTGTCGAATGCTGCCAGTATTATTGTGTACGAAGCATTACGGCAAAATAATTTTAATTTTGATTAAGGTGCATTTCTATCGGTAAACGAAACTGACATATTTCTAACAGTAAAATCAACATCACCTTCCATTCCCGAGCGTGCAGTCAAGTCAACATTATAAACGCAATAGGTAGAACTGCCTTCTGTCGCAGAGACGTCCGAACAACTATTCAAATAAAACTGGTATCCACTTAACCCAGAACCGGATAAATTAATAGCATTAGCACTACCAATAGGAAAAGTCGCTGCAGAACAACAATCTGTTTCACAGGTACAGGACTGGTTCAACGCAGTATGTATTGTCCATTCCAAACCACTTCGGGCCGCAAACCACGCCTGTATTTCCCTTGATGATGCAGCTGAATTCAAAGCAGACACCGTCACAAATGAGGCAAGGTAAGTGCCTATCAAGGCAAATAATACAACAAATACAATTGCCATGATTGCACTGAGTCCCTTCTGTTTTTTATAAGTATTTATCATGGCTGATTATCCACATGCGCTTGTTGAAAAAGATAAACGCTTTCACCCAATACCTGGTCTCTTATTTCAAGACTGATTGTTACCAAAGCTGCGCGCGTCGATGTTCCGGTATCATAGGAAAAATCACATGATTGAAGATTATTGACCAACAAATCTGATGTGCCTGATGCTGGGGAATCGTTAACAAAGTCATAAGAATAAAAGCGATTAATTTCACCTCCACTACAAATGAAGCTGATGGGTGTATCAACGATATAAAAACGTTGCCTTGGTGAACTGTTAGGAAATTTGGTTACGCCAATAGTGCCCGTTAAATCAAAAGTAATTGTATTGCTCGCATCACCATCTGCAACTGATGTTCCTGCGGTAATACCTGCGATATTATCACCACTATAAGCATCCGCTCCCGACTGTCCTGTATTATAAACCACCATACAATCGATAATATCATCGAAACAGTCATCCTGAGGGTTAGCACCCGCACCTGTAAAGTCTATGGATGAAAAATTAACTAGCGTCCCAAAATACTCAAACGTATCACTGGTCTTAGTAAATTTAAGCCTGTTAGCACCCTGAGCACGATAACGCGCACCATCAATAGTCCGTAAAAACTCGAGTTGGGTTGTCCCTGTCAGCAATATACTGTTTGGCAAGGCCAACCGGATCTCTCGAGTCATCCTCTGCAAGGCAGTTTCAGCGATATCAACAATATTAGTTCGGCGTTGTACATCTACTAATGCCCTGACCGGCCCCTGTAACATCATGTATAGAATTGTTGACAGAATACCTAATAAAATTACAACGATGACAACTTCTATCAAAGTAAAACCTGTTTGCTTTTTATCAAACATATAACTCAATAATTACTTCGATAACCGGATAAAGTCTGGTCAAGATCTGTATATGTATCATGCGTTACATTGACATCAACTCTGATTACCTGATTTGTTGCAGAAGACAGGGTGTTTAGTACCGCTTCACTACCATCACTTCCATCATCGACAGTAACATTTATATTATAGTTTCCCAATCCTGATATAGGGTTTGTACTTCTATCAACAGCGCCAGCAATGTCACTTAATCCATTATAATCGCAGACATCATCGTAAAGGTTTCTGCTTACTTCAGAAACAGTACAAACAGTACAAGTGTCACCACCACTACAAAAGACAGGACAGTCTGTCGATAGATCCGGATCGCAAAATGAGGTCAACAAAATTTCTTCCAGATACGATTGTGCTATGGCATTGGCTTGTTGAATT
>JBNLAL010000086.1:6339-6618 GCA_050302115.1 Gammaproteobacteria bacterium
CAAGATAATAAATGCTGTTGCACCTATACTCAAAATAACAATAGCGACGACAAGTTCAATTAATGTAAACCCTTTAAACACAATTTTGTTATAAGCTTTATGGTTCATGTGCAAACCCTGTTTGTGCTTCAACCCTAAGTGTTCTTGAACCGATAGAGATGCTCTGTGCCAACGTCAACATATTATTCCCTGTGTCCATTGGTCGACCTATTTTATCAAAACGAAAATCTCCTGAGCCAACACTACCATCAGGCTCACTATCCTTACAGAAATCAGTAT
>JBNLAL010000087.1:0-6589 GCA_050302115.1 Gammaproteobacteria bacterium
CATTGATGATTTCCTGTGGCATCAAGCCTTCCGATTCAGCAAGACTCAACCGTTCCTTAACAGCGCGTTCAACTCGAACCAGACCAACACGAAATTGATTTTCTGCCATTTCACCAACACTTCGAATGCGTCGATTACCCAAATGATCGATATCATCGATCGTGCCCTTACCGTTACGAATATCGAGCAACACTTTTAATACAGCAATAATGTCATCATTCGACAGAACACCAGGACCTTCTACTTCTTTTCGACCAACACGGCGGTTAAACTTCATACGCCCGACTGCAGATAGATCGTATCTATCAGGACTGAAAAACAGATTTTTAAATAAATTCTCTGCTGCGTCTTTTGTAGGTGGTTCACCTGGACGCATCATGCGATAGATCTCTACCTGGGCTTCCAGTTGATTGGTACTTGGATCGTCACGTAATGTATCCGCAATATAAGGTCCATTATCCAAATCATTGGTATAGATCGTTTGTAATTCCTGATCTTTTTTCTCATTCAGTTGTTCCAATAACTCTTCAGTAATTTCAGTATTGGCTGCAAATTCGACTTCGCCCGTTTCAGCATCAAAAATATCTTTAGCAATGACTTTGCCTATCAAAAATTCTGCTGGAACGACTAAAGAACTCAGACCCGCACTTTCCATCTCACGAATATGACGTGCAGTAATTCGACGTTCCTTTTCTACAATAACCTTGCCTTTTTTATCCTTTATATCGAAAGAGGCCGTTTCACCACGTAAACGGTCAGGCACGAGATCGAGAGAAATACCTTTGGAGGTGAATTTGAAAGTGTCAGTATCGAAGAAAATATCCAACATCTCTTCTGTTGTATAACCCAACGCACGCAACAGGATAGTTGCATGAATCTTACGACGTCGATCGATACGACAATAAACCAGATCTTTAGGATCGAATTCAAAATCCAACCAGGAACCACGATAAGGAATGACACGTGCTGAATAGAGCAATTTACCTGATGAATGGGTCTTACCCTTGTCATGTTCAAAAAACACACCAGGTGAGCGATGCATTTGGGAAACGATAACGCGCTCAGTACCATTGATGACAAATGTTCCTGTCTTGGTCATTAAGGGCATTTCACCCATATAGACTTCCTGCTCTTTTATATCTTTAACAACCTTGTTGTTCAGACCCGCTTCCTTGTCATAAATAATTAAACGTACTTTGACACGAAGCGATGAAGCATAGGTTAAACCTCTTAATTGACATTCTTTTACATCAAATACCGGCGTTCCCAAACTATAGCTAACATATTCCAAAGCAGCATTGCCGGAAAAACTTTCAATCGGGAACACTGATTTAAAAGCAGCTTGTAAACCAATATCTGTGCGTTCTTCCGGGCTGATATCAACCTGGATAAATTGATTATAAGATTCAATTTGGGTAGCAACCAGATAAGGAACTTCAAGTATGCTGGATCGTTTTCCAAAATCCTTTCGAATACGCTTTTTTTCAGTATAGGAATAGGCCATTACAATTCCTCGTGTATATTGTATACGTTTAAAATAACAGGCTTAAAACCATAACCATAAATCAGGTTACAGAACCCTGTTCTATCTCAATTTGTACGATCGCCAACAGGCAACCGAAGTTGCCCATTGGCATCAACCGAATTGTTAATAAAGACACTAATTGAGTTATTTAACTTCAACAGCAGCGCCAGCTTCTTCAAGTTGTTTCTTGATATCTTCTGACTCTTCTTTACTAGCACCTTCTTTAATCGTTGATGGCGCACCTTCGACCATGTCTTTAGCTTCCTTCAGACCTAATCCGGTGATACCACGAACGGCTTTAATTACTGCAACCTTGTTGTCTCCGAAACTGGTCATTACAACATCAAATTCAGACTTTTCTTCAGCTGCAGCGGCTTCGCCACCACCTGCACCCGGAGCAGCAGCTACAGCAACCGGCGCTGCTGCAGATACACCCCATTCGTCTTCCAGTTCTTTGATCAATTCAACAAGTTCAAGCACTGGCATTTGACCTAATGCTTCTTTAACTTCTTCGCGTGAAACTGCCATTTAAAAATCCTCCAAAAAAATAACTAAACTGATTTAAAGATTGCTTTCTGTTTATGCTGCTTCTTGCTTATCACGTTGTGCAGCAAGTACTCGGGCAAATTTGGCTTGTGGCTCAGCCACAGTACGCACAAATCGACCAAGAGGAGCAGAAAGTAACCCAAGAAACATAGCGCGTGCTTCATCAAGCGATGGCATGCTGGCAAGTTTGCTGATATCCGACGGTTCTAATAATTTACCATCCAGAGCGACCAGCTTGACCACCAGTTTGTCATTGCTCTTTGCAAAATCGCGAACAACACGTGCAGCACTTCCCGGTTCTTCACTGGAAAATGCCAACACTAATGGCCCGACCAAGCCTTCACACATACACTCGAACTGTGAGTTTTCAAGTGCGCGACGTGCCAGGGTGTTTCGTACTACTTTAAGGTACACACCAGCATTACGCGCTGCGTTACGTAGTTCAGTCATTTCAGCCACCGTTAACCCGATATACTCGGCCGCGATTGCAGAAGGAGCCTCAGACGCAACATTAGCAACCTCTTCAACGATCGCCTTTTTTGCTTCCAGATTTAGACTCACTCTTCGCCTCCTATCATTTAAATATGTGTTTTCACACATAGGCATGACTAAATAATCTGTTTCGACATCCTCTCCACAGATCGGTTTACGGTGACCAACACAGGATAACTCCTATTTGATGACACCGTCTGCGCAGGTAAATCTTGTTACATTAAGACTCAAAATCATGAGTCACCTGCGGTCTTTGACGTCTGACAGTCAAACTGTCAGTCACAAAGTCTTTTTCGCATCATCAATATTGTTATAAATATTGAATCCGCTATTAATCCAAAATTATTCCGACAAACTGGTTTGATCTACCAGTACACCGGGGCCCATTGTGGTTGAAAGGCTAACCTTCTTCAGATAAATACCTTTCGCTGCACTTGGTTTTGCTTTCTTCAGGTCACCCAGCAAAGAATGCAGGTTCTCTATTAAAGAATCTGCATCAAATGAGACCTTGCCAATTGCACAATGGATAATGCCATTTTTGTCTGTTCGATAACGTACCTGTCCACCTTTTGCATTTTCAACAGCTTGCTTCACATCGGTAGTTACTGTACCCACTTTGGGATTTGGCATCAGACCACGAGGGCCCAGCACCTTACCTAACTTACCCACAACCGGCATTGCATCCGGAGTGGCAATAACGACACCATAATCAATATCGCCCTTCATCATCGTTTCGGCCAAATCATCGAAACCAACTGCATCAGCGCCCGCAGCTTTTGCCGCTTCGGCCTGTTCACCTTGTGCAAATACAGCAACCTTCACCGTTTTACCTGTACCTTTTGGCAATACAGTAGAACCTCTAACCTGTTGGTCTGATTTTCTTGCGTCTACACCGAGATTAACTGCAACTTCAACTGACTCATCGAATTTAACGGATGAAATCTCTTTTAGAAGTTCCAATGCTTCCTTAACCGGATACGGTTTTCCTGGTTCAACCTTGTCACGATAGGCTTTAATACGTTTTGATACCTTAGCCATAGTTACACCCCTTCCGTCTCAATACCCATACTACGGGCAGTACCTGCAATTGTTCTGACCGCAGCATCCAGACCGGCAGCAGTCAAGTCTGGCTCTTTTGTTTTAGCAATTTCTTCCAATTGAGCTCTAGTCACCTTCCCAACCTTATTGCTATTGGGTGTGCCACTACCGCTTTTAACACCTGCCGCTTTCATTAAAAGAATTGATGCAGGCGTTGTCTTACTAACAAAGGTAAAACTTTTATCGTTGTAAACAGTAATGATCACCGGAACGGGCAAGCCTGGTTCCATGTTTTGAGTTTGTGCATTAAACGCCTTACAAAACTCCATAATATTGACACCATGCTGACCTAATGCAGGACCAACAGGTGGACTCGGGTTGGCCTGCCCAGCAGGCACTTGCAGTTTGATATAACCGTCTATTTTCTTGGCCACAGCCTATCTCCTTGGGTGCAAACGCCTCACGGCTCCCCGTTTATTAAACACAAAGTGATGAACACATCACTTTAAACAAAAACTATTCTTTCTCTACCTGACCGAACTCAAGTTCAACAGGGGTTGAGCGTCCGAAAATCAATACCGATACTCGTAGACGACTCTTCTCATAATTCACTTCTTCGACTACGCCATTGAAATCTGTAAAAGGCCCATCCTTCACACGAACCACTTCGCCAGGTTCAAATAAAATCTTCGGTCTGGGCTTATCAACGCCTTCTTCCACTCGCTGCAAGATTGCATTGGCTTCTTTGTCGGTAATTGGCGCAGGCTTATCGCTGGTACCGCCTATAAAACCAAGGACCTTTGGGGCTTCTTTCACCAAGTGCCAGGTATCATCATTCATTTCCATTTTGACTAGTACATAACCGGGAAAAAACTTACGGTCACTCTTACGTTTTTTCCCATCACGCATTTCAACGACTTCTTCAGTCGGTACCAGAATTTCACCAAATTTATCTTCAAGTCCACTACGTTCAATCCGTTCCTGTAATGAACGCATCACCTGATTTTCAAAACCGGAGTAGGCTTGAACAACATACCAACGTTGCGACATCCTAACCTCCGTGTCCCATTAATGAACCAATTGCCCACCCAAGAAACATATCTAATAGCCATAAAATAATGGCTACCAGCACAACCATTAATATGACGATCAATGTTGTCTGCAAGGTTTCCTGACGTGTTGGCCAGACTACTTTACGCACTTCAATCTGGGCATCCTGAAAATAACCCCAAATCTGTCGGCCCTTTTCCGTTTGCAAGGCAATAGCCACACTGATACCTGCTGCAGCTAATAATCCTACAACACGATAGAGTAAGGATTGATCAGCATAAAAATAAAATGCTACCAACGCCGCAATGGCAATCAATAAGGATAAACCCAGCTTGACTGTATCCAGCTTATCTCCTGCAGTTTCAACACTTGAATTCATAAGTTCTTCTTAGTCTCTTTAGGCCCAATTTAGTTTCTAAATGGCAGGCCAGGAGGGAATCGAACCCCCAACCTGCGGTTTTGGAGACCGCCGCTCTGCCAATTGAGCTACTGGCCTAATCTTTAATCTGTCTGATGAAAAATTAATTTAGCTTACTCAATAATCTTGGAGACGACACCCGCACCGACGGTACGGCCACCTTCTCGTATCGCAAAGCGTAACCCCTCTTCCATCGCAATCGGAGCAATCAACTTCACCGTAATCTTCACGTTATCACCTGGCATCACCATCTCGGTGCCTTCCGGTAATTCCACCGCGCCCGTTACGTCCGTCGTACGGAAGTAAAACTGAGGACGGTAGTTGTTGAAGAATGGCGTATGACGACCTCCTTCATCTTTGGAAAGCACATACACTTCTGCCTCAAAATGCGTGTGGGGGGTAATCGTGCCCGGTTTACACAACACCTGACCGCGCTCCACTTCTTCACGTTTGGTGCCGCGTAACAATACACCTACGTTGTCACCCGCCTGACCTTCATCCAGCAATTTGCGGAACATTTCCACACCGGTACAAGTCGTCTTTTGCGTATCCTTGATACCCACAATTTCAATTTCTTCACCCACCTTCACAATACCGCGTTCCACACGGCCCGTTACCACCGTACCGCGACCTGAAATCGAGAACACGTCTTCAATCGGCATCAAGAACGGTTGGTCCACCGGACGTTCTGGAACAGGAAAATACTCGTCCATCGCCGCCACCAGCTTTTCAATTGAAGGAACACCTATGTCCGAGGTATCTCCTTCCAGCGCCTTTAGCGCAGAACCCGTCACAATCGGGGTGTCATCCCCCGGAAATTCGTAACTGTCCAACAATTCACGCACTTCCATTTCAACCAGTTCCAACAATTCCGCATCATCCACCTGGTCTGCCTTGTTCAAATACACCACAATGTAAGGCACACCCACCTGACGCGATAACAGAATGTGTTCACGGGTCTGGGGCATCGGGCCGTCGGCCGCACTCACCACCAGAATCGCACCGTCCATCTGCGCCGCACCCGTAATCATGTTTTTCACATAGTCCGCGTGTCCCGGGCAGTCAACGTGCGCATAGTGACGCGTGTCACTTTCGTATTCCACGTGGGCCGTCGCAATGGTAATACCGCGTTCGCGTTCTTCCGGCGCGTTATCAATCTGATCATACGCCTTGAATTCCCCACCATGCTTCTCACCCATGACTTTCGTGATCGCCGCCGTCAACGTCGTCTTACCATGATCAACATGACCAATCGTGCCTACGTTTACATGCGGCTTCGTGCGTTCAAATTTTTCCTTGGACATTGAAGTTACTCCTCAATGAATTAGTTACAAATTAATTTTTAATATATAAAGTGGAGCTCATAACCGGATTTGAACCGGTGACCTCTTCCTTACCAAGGAAGTGCTCTACCGACTGAGCTATATGAGCAAATTCAATCCGTTCCAGCTACCTCTTACCCGTTTCGTTTTCCGCCTTAATAATTTTGGAGCGGGTGATGGGAATCGAACCCACGTGTT
>JBNLAL010000088.1:0-6562 GCA_050302115.1 Gammaproteobacteria bacterium
TTTTTTTAAGAAAGGCTGAAATGCTTGCATCAGCATGGCTAAGTTCCGTAAAGCGCAGGTGTTGTGCTGCGCTCAAATCTAGTGCCATACCTGCACCCGCAGAATCTGTTAGTTGGAAATATTTTCCGGCAGATATGCCCGATTCTATTGCCTGGTCTGGATGTACATCGAAATCAAAATCACCATTTGGCTGATTATCGTTGTATTGATATTCAATATCAGCATCTATAAACCATGCAGCCTTTACGTTTGGTGAAAAGATTAATAATAGAATATAAACATTAATCAGGAAGGCTTGTAATGAAACCTCATGTGTTGATAGCGTAACTTCTTTTTTATCTGACTTTGTAACTTGTCGCTTATGATGCATTTTGTCCGGATGCGGATTTCCTGTTTTCATCAGATTTAATTCCAAGTTTGTATTCCGGAGTATAAATAACCAATTCGTTTCTGTTACTACGCTTCGCTTCATACATTGACAAGTCGGCATATTTCATTAATGTCACTGTATTATCCGCATGTTCAGGATATATTGCTGCACCGATACTACAGCCAACATAAACAGTATGTCCCTTGATATCGATTGGCAGTTCAATCTGCTCTTTAATTTTATCGGCTACTATTTTGACTTCTTGAGGGTTACTGGTCATAAGTATCAAAGCAAACTCATCTCCTCCAAGCCGGGCAACAGTATCGGATTCACGCAATACTTCAGAAATACGCTTCCCAATAGTTTTAATAACCAAATCGCCTGCATCATGACCATAGGTGTCATTGATGGTTTTGAATAAATTAAGATCGATCATCATTAGTGTGAAGGTGCCTTTAGTCCTTTTTGCAAGTTTGTATGTTTGTGAAAGACGATCATTAAACATTGCCCTGTTAGGAAGGCTGGTCAGGACATCCTTGTAGGCCAGTCTTAAAAGAACCGTAATGCTGTCTCTCATCTGGTTGAAACTTTCAGCCAATAAACCAATTTCATCTCGTTCCGCAATATTTGCAGCTTGACTATAATCGCCTTCATTAATCTTGGTTGCAACGTCAGCCAGCATATGCAGGGGTTTCGCAACTTGTTGAGCAATTAGATAGGCACCTAATGTAGATACAATTATGCTGCCAATCAAAAGCCATATGAGTAATTTCTTTAAACGTTCGATATACAACAACGATCCTTCTTTTGATATTTGTAGAACCGTAATAATATTTGAAGGATTGGTGTTGCCTGGATACAGGATGCGCGAAACATACCCGTCCATCAGGTCACTGTTAAAAGATTCTGTAGTAATTAAGTTAATATTTTTTAAAAGATGATTATATAAAGTTGTTCTCAATTCGAGTGGCAGTGTCGATGCATTAAGCTTAAGATGCCCTTTTTCATAACAGAAAAAAGAAACATGTATATCGGTTAAATCGCGTAATAAATTTGCAAGATTATCATCAATTGTGAATCCCAGGATTGCCCAAGCAATCAGGTCCGGAGCCAAAACGGGTGCAATAGTAACCTGATAGGCATTATTACCAATAGCTACCAGGCCGGATGCTTTACCAATTGTATTTGCCTTTTCCAGTAAACCAGTCAGTGCTTTCGTGGTTTTTTCTTTATCGAGATTAGTTGCATCAACTAATAGTTGGTTGTCGAGCCCATATATCAGAGCTATATCAGCACCTATTCTGGCACCATGATTTTGTAATGCAGAACGAATGGTAGCCAGATCCCGGGTAGCGATGGCACTGCGGAGACCAAAATCCGAGGCGAGTACAATGGCACTATCAGTTATTTTTTTTATATTCTCTTCAAGAACATTTGTAAAAACACGCTTCCCGGTTTCCAGTTTCTGGCTATCATTTCTTTCAGCAGTGTAAGTGATGTAATTATTGACGAGTAAAAAAGCAATACCTTGAACTAATATCAATAATATTGTGCAAAATATTATAATTCGGTTACGAAAGCTTAAATATCTCAAAATGACTGCCCTGCCAGGAAATTAATGCAATATTCTTTATTAATTAATCTCCTGGAATTATTTTTTTAAATATATTTGTAACTGGAAATCATCAAACAATACTTAATATTACTAATAATTGCCTATGACCCAGATCAATCATATATGAGTTAAATATCAACTCCTTATCCAAAAGCTGCCATCCAGTTGACATGAATTTGTAAATTATTAGTGATTTTTCTCAAGAAATCATTAATTTGGCTAAAAAGTATAGAATAAAACCCAAAGAAAAAGGTATAAATACGGCTTAAAGTAATACGTAAACCATCTGAATCGTCGGATTTTTTATGGAAATCCCCAAAATAAAGCATTTGATGAATTTTTCGTAATGGATACAATTCTGCTTCGCTTTGGTACGGTTACCTTCGTTGTTCCACGACATAGGAAGCAGGTGTTCAGGAATATCTGCAATAGATATCGTATTTAATTGAACAGTTTTGTAAATCCTATGTTAAAAATTGTAAACATTGCTGATTTATTAACCTTATTCAGATTATCAACATAATCAGGAAATTTATTTTATGGGATTTAAATGTGGTATTGTTGGTTTGCCTAATGTTGGTAAATCAACTCTTTTTAATGCATTAACCAATTCGGCAATAGATGCCGAAAACTATCCTTTTTGTACAATCGATCCTCATGTTGGTGTTGTTGCCATGCCTGATCAGAGGCTTGAACAATTAGCCAAGATTGCAAATCCACAAAGAGTTGTGCCGACGACAATGGAGTTCGTTGATATAGCCGGTTTGGTTGAAGGTGCATCAAAAGGTGAAGGACTGGGAAATAAGTTTCTTGCCAATATCCGTGAAACACATGCTATTGCCCAGGTTGTACGTTGTTTTGATAATGACAATATTGTGCATGTTGCGGGCAAGGTTGATCCACTTTCTGATATTGAAGTGATAAATACTGAGCTGTGTTTAGCCGATCAGGAAACCGTTAATAAGGCCTTACAAAAAGTCAGTAAACTGACCCGCAGTGGGGATAAAGCAGCGAAACAGGAAGAGCAGCAACTGGAAGCCATCATGGCACACCTCGATCAGGGCTTGCCTGTACGTTCCATGAAATTATCGGCCGATGAATTGGAGGTAATAAAACATTTACAATTACTGACACTAAAACCAACCTTATACATTGCCAATGTTGAAGAAGAAGGGTTGCAATCAAATCCATGGATAGAAAAATTACAGGCGCTAGCGGATAAAGAGGGCGCTCAATTAATTTCAGTTTGTGCTGCAATTGAAGCTGAAGTATCTCAACTAGAGGACGAGGAAAAAGCGGAATTTCTGGAAGCTTTGGGTATGGAAGAGCCGGGACTGAACCGTATCATTCGTGCCGGTTATAAATTACTTAGTTTACAAACCTATTTTACTGTTGGACCAAAAGAAGTAAGGGCCTGGACAATTTCAATAGGTGCAACTGCACCTAAAGCAGCAGCGGTAATACATACTGATTTTGAACGTGGCTTTATTCGTGCCGAAGTGGTTGCATTTGATGATTATATTGAATGCAAAGGAGAACAAGGTGCAAAAGAGGCAGGTAAATGGCGTTCCGAAGGAAAGGAATATGTTGTGCAGGATGGTGACATCATATTATTCCGATTTAATGTTTAATTAATATGAATAAACTTTCAGCATTTCATCTTGCCATTCCTGTAAACGACATCGACAGTACACGTCAGTTCTATACTGAAGTGCTAGGCTGTATTGTGGGTCGTGAAGCTGAGAAGTGGATTGATTTTAATTTTTTAGGGCACCAGGTTTCTGCACATGTAAAACCGGAAGCAACAGAAAAATGTCCAACCAATCCTGTAGACGGCGAGTCGGTACCGGTCAGGCATTTTGGGTTAGTACTGGACTGGAACAGCTGGCACGTATTGGTGGATAAGTTGAACGAACAGTCAGTAGAATATTTAATAAAACCCACCATTCGCTTTAAAGGGGAGGTCGGTGAACAGGCAACTTTGTTTATAAAAGACCCAAGTGGTAATGCCCTTGAGTTCAAATCATTTAAAGATATGAATCAATTATTCGCGCATTAAAAATGTTAAATAGAAAAAATACTGAATTTCCGCCAAAACCAACAGAGCCGGATCCTTCTGAATGTTGTGGCCGCGGTTGTGAAAATTGTGTTTATGTTTATTATGAGAAGGCGTTAAAAAAGTGGGAGAAGAAAGTCGAAGAAATAAAAAAAACATGAAACACTATTTGTAATGTCTTTCTTTTAAATAATTAACACCATAAGTAATTACCTTATTCCAGGCGATTTCAATTTCTTCATTAAAATCACTGTCCGTCTCTTTAACAGTTTCAATAAGTGTTGCCAGCCATAAATCATACAGTTCAGGTTTTATGTCCAGTTCTTTTTTAGAATGACGTTTCGCAATACGTTCCAGATATAAGGAAGCAGCTTCATTATTCTGTGCGGACAACATAATCATATATAAAGATGCATGTAACATCATTTTCTGTTTGTCCATATCCGTATTGGCAAACTTGCGGCGTACTTCTTCATTGGAGATAACAAATTTTCTGTAAAAAAGTGTAAGAAAATGGGGGTCTGCCTGGCATCTTTCCAGGCTGTTGTTAAAAAGCTTCAGGGTTTTCTCATCAAATAACATCGTGGCAGCATATATACAAGATTCAGGTATTACTTGAGCTGGATCAATTAATCAGACAATTCAAGAATTATTTTTCCAAGCGTATCGTTAATCATAGACCATACCACGCCGGAAGTAATGATATGCTTTTGATTAATTTCTATCTCTATTCCAACATAATCCCGGTTCTTGAATATTTTTCTTAAATGGCTGGTGAGTCCGTCCGCATTGCCTTTATACGGGTAATTTCGTCGAATTGAAAATGCGGGAAATGTTCTTTTTAATAGAGACCGAAAATCATTGCAAAGTATCTTTTCTTCAGATCTGGCAGGATCATATAACAGCCCGATATCAACGTGACGCGGTTTATTATTCATGACCGGGGTAAAAGAATGAATGGAAAGGTGGATAACACGGGAATTAGAGAGGACATGTTTAATCTCTTTTTCTATGTTTAAACGGTATGACAAATAATACTTTTCTATGATTTCCTGCCGGTTTGCGGGATCAATATTCCTGCTAAATTCGGAAAAAAGTTTTGGATGATGAAGTGATCGGTTCAGATCGATAAGTAAGCGACTTATGTGGGAATAAAATAATGCAGCATTCAACTCTCTCGCCAGTTTTTTTGCCAGGACAAGTGCCCCTTTGTCCCAGCCACGATGGCTTTTCAATATGCGTAAATTGTTTTTAAATAAATATCGATATTCTTCAGGTATCCTGTTTCCGGCATGCTCGCAAGTAATTATGAGTGTCATTAATTTATGCCTTCAAACAATTTACCTTCAACAAGGTTGTTGCATAAGGTTCTGTAAATTTCTTCAAGCACTGGCCGTTTTACATCAGTCCCCGTTGCACGCAAAATACGCCGGGCCAGTGGGCCTTTGTCGATGATGGTATCAATAATCTTCGCTACTGAAGCTGGCATATGATCTTCGATATCAATGGCTTCCCGCAGGTAAATCAACAACTCCTGTGCCGTTGCCTTTTTATCCGGGAACTCAAACAGACGCAGAAAAGCACGTTCTTCAATCACTGTTTGTTCTGCAGAAACGATCATGTTGTGGAAAAGCCTGGTTAGTAATTCAGTTTCGATATGGTTTTGTTGATAGTTGTCTGTCCATTCGTAACTGGTCAGGTTTTTCAATGTCTCAATAATAAAAGCGGCAATTGCCAGGTCAGCGGCAGGGGTTTCCTGTGTATCAATAATGCGAATTTCTATAGCATTCCGATCGAAACGTGCAATGGCGCCGCGCGAATTTAACCACTCTTCCTGTAATATCTTTTCCGGATCATAAGGTGCGATATCAGCATACATCGGGTGCAATATCTGTTGCTGATAATCATGCTGGTTTAGTATTGGCTCAGGAATGACCTGTCCGGTAATCGACGGAATTTTTATTGAATTCATTCGATAGGTTTCAAGTCGTGTATCAAGCATACGAGTATAGTGGCCTTCGACGATCGGTGAACTGGCAGCCAACGCGGGCAAGAGTGGTAGTAATACACGTATGGCGCTGTGCAGGTTGGCAAATTGCTGGTCGTTGGCAAACGGTAAATTAATATGCATGCTTTGCAGGTTTGACCAGCCATGTCCCTCACAGTTAAAGATACGGTTATATGTGTCGTAGATTTCGCGAGAATCATGGGGCCATAAAACTGTTTCACGATACGGGTTCATCCAGGGGTGCATGGCCGTTGGCATCAGACAGGCGTCCATTTCCTCCAGTATCGAATTAATCTTATTCACATTAGCTTGAAACAAGGCCGGTAATTCTTTAAGGCTGACTGCGGGACCATTAGTTTTTAATTCGATAACGTGTAGAACCAGTTCATTTGACCAGGCTATATCTCCTTGCTCTGTTTCATTCACAATTTTACCGGCAACATGCTGAAGTAGTTTGTCAGCAAATGGCATAACATTGAGATTTTTTTTATTAACGATCATGTATTCGAGCTC
>JBNLAL010000089.1:0-6515 GCA_050302115.1 Gammaproteobacteria bacterium
CACGTACGATATCTTCAACAAATTTCGGGTTATCGTAAGCACGTTCCGTGACGTATTTTTCGTCAGGCCGTTTTAACAGACCATATAATTCACAGGAAGCGACTTTTTCAATGATGTCTATCAGTTCCTCGATCCAGATAAAATCACGCATTTGTACACAGGCGGTAATATGTGAACGCTGGTTGTGAGCGCCATAATCCGAAATATTTTTTGAACATGGACATAAGGAGGTAACGGGTACCAGCACTTTGACTAATACTTCCGGTTTTCCTTCTTTAATCTGACCAATAAAAGAGACTTCATAGTCCATCAGGCTTTTTACACCTGAAATAGGGGCTTCTTTATTGACGAAATAGGGAAAGGACATTTCGATATTGCCTGATTCTGCATTCAGGAGTTCCGTCATTTCTTCAATCATGCGTTTGAATGACTGGACAGTAATTTCATATTCATGGTTGTTGAGGATTTCAACAAAACGCGACATATGCGTACCCTTATATTTGTCAGGAAGGTTCACATACATATTAAAATTCGCAACAGTGTGTTGTTCACGACCCGAACGGTCACTGACAACGACAGGATGTTTAATGTCTTTTATACCAACCTTATCTATGGCGATGTGACGGGTATCCTTACTGTTCTGGATATCAGGGATTGTTTCAGATGTTACGGGTGCTGGTTGATTCATCAGATTTTTCCAAAAACGTATGATTAATTTTAGATGATATTTCTATTGAAAAGTCACTTTTAGATTGATTCTACTCTCTTTGATGCTCATATTCACATAGATGGTACTGATTTTACTTGTTACGTTTAACGATATAGTCGGCTATGGAACGTAACATATCGGCCTTTTCATCAAAAATATCAAGACTTTCTATTGCCTTGTTGTATAGGTCATCAGCAGCCTGTTTGGCGCCATCCAAACCTAATAAATTAGGATAAGTTGGTTTATTCATCGCTACGTCAGAACCCTGGGGTTTGCCCAGGGTTTCCGTATCACTTTCGATATCCAGGATATCGTCTTTAATTTGAAAGGCGAGACCAATACATTTTGCAAATTGAGAGACACGTGAAAATAAGTCTGGATCGACATTTTCAACAGACAGTGCGCCCAGTTCGGCACTGGCCAAAATGAGTGCACCGGTTTTATGGATATGCATATTTTCCAGTTCTGCAATATTTAACGACTTACCTACCGAAGCCAGATCGATGGCCTGACCTCCGGCCATGCCGCGTGATCCACTGGCAATAGCCAATGCATCAATCATTTTTATTCGTTGTTCGCTATTGACCTTAATTTTTGGGTCATGCGCCAGTATATGAAAAGACAATGCTTGTAAGGCATCACCGGCCAATATGGCAGTCGCCTCGTCATAGGCTTTATGACAAGTGGGGCGGCCACGACGTAAATCATCATCATCCATTGATGGTAAATCATCATGAATCAGGGAATAGGCGTGAATAATTTCAACTGCACATGCCGGACCATCAAGAGCATCAAGCTCAATACCAAAGGCCTCTCCTGTTGCATAAACAATGACGGGGCGAATACGCTTACCATCGCCTAAAACAGAATAGCGCATGGCTTCGTGTAATCTTTCCGGTTGTATCGATGATTCAGGCAACCAATGATCCAGTGCCTGTCCTACAGATTTTTGATAAACCTGTAAACGCTCTGAAAAGTCTGACATTTATTCGTTATTATCTTCCGGGTTGAATGGTTCGAGATCAGTTTTACCGTCTTTTTCCAGTAAAATTCTGACTTTTTGTTCGGCTTCACTTAATGCTTGTTGACAATTTTTCGTCAAAATAATACCTCGTTCAAAGCATTTAAGGGACTCTTCCAAAGACAAATCACCTTCTTCCATTTTTTCGACGAGCTTTTCAAGTTCGTTTAAAGTTTTTTCGAAGTTGATAGGGGGCGTCTTTTTAGGCACAGTGATTCTCTTGGTTATTTAAATTATTTGAAGACCGCGTAATTAAAAAGGGGCTTATATTAGCACCAGATTACGGCATTACCAGTCTGAAGAAACAATTAATTTTTTAATCGATTTTGGATGTAATATCACGTTTGACAGAGGAAATTGTGTGGGCTAAAGTTTAGCCAATTTAGACTTAGTCTAATTAATAATTATTATTATTTTGAGAAATCGATTATCACTCATCAGGAGGAGCAATATGGATCTTAAAGGTTCAAAAACTGAAGAAAACTTAAAGGCTGCATTTGCAGGTGAATCACAAGCAAACCGTCGTTATCTCTACTTCGCGCAAAAAGCCGACGTTGAAGGTTATAACGATGTCTCCGCAGTTTTCCGTTCAACAGCTGAAGGTGAAACCGGTCACGCTCACGGACATCTGGAATACCTGGAAGCAGTAGGCGATCCAGCTACCGGCGAACCCATTGGTAGCACTGACCTGAACCTGAAAGCAGCTATTGCCGGTGAAACCCATGAATACACAGATATGTATCCGGGTATGGCTAAAACTGCTAGAGATGAAGGTTTTGATGAAATTGCCGACTGGTTTGAAACACTGGCCAAGGCGGAACGTTCACATGCCAACCGTTTCCAGAAAGCTCTGGATAGCCTGGGTTAATAAACAAGCTGTTATGAGTAATTATTGAGCCGGGTTTTCCCGGCTCAATTGGTTATTATTGATTAATTTGCACTTCGATATAACTAAAGCAGGAATTCTATGAGCGAAACGAGACGTGAGGGCAGCCTGGAAGCACCGACTCGCCATCCCATTGACTGGAAATCAGGTGAGTTTTATGACGAATCGTCATTATTTACTGAACTGGAACGTGTCTATGATATTTGTCATGGATGTCGTCGCTGTGTCAGCCTTTGTAATTCATTTCCGACCTTGTTTGATTTGGTTGATGAATCGGAGACGATGGAAGTCGATGGAGTAAAGAAAGAAGATTATTGGCAGGTTGTTGAGCATTGTTATTTGTGTGATTTATGTTATTTGACAAAATGTCCTTATGTTCCACCGCATGAATGGAATGTTGATTTTCCTCACTTAATGCTACGGGCCAAGGCTCAAAAATTTAAGAAAGGTGAGGTCTCTTTTCGTGACAAGGTATTAACGTCAACCGATATGGTGGGATCGATTGCGGGTATTCCTGTGGTTGCTCAGGCTGTAAATACAGCAAACTCAATTAAACCGGTTAGAAAAATAATGGAAAAGACCATCGGTATACATGCCGATGCCAGCTTGCCAAAGTTTCATAGCAATTCATTACGTAAACGACGAACCCAACTTGAAAGTAAGGGAGTGTCTGGAGAAGCGACCGATGCAACAAAAGGGAAGGTCGCTGTTTTCGTGACCTGTTATGGTAATAAGAATGAGCCTGATGTTGTTGAAGATTTAATCAAGGTTTTAAAACATAACAAACTGGAAGTACGTCTGGTTGAACAGGAAAAATGTTGCGGCATGCCCAAGATGGAACTGGGTGACCTTGAAACTGTTGAAGAATTAAAGAATTTTAATATTGCGCAATTAAGTAAACTGGTTGATGAAGGTTGGGACATCGTTGCGCCAATTCCATCTTGTGTCTTAATGTTTAAACAGGAATTACCATTATTGTTTCCGGAAGATAAAGATGTCTTAAAGGTACAGGAAGCTTTCTTTGATCCATTTGAATATTTAATTTTGCGTCATAAGGATCAAAAACTGGATACCGATTTTAAAAATAAGATTGGTAAAGTTGCTTATCATGTACCTTGTCATCAGCGAGTTCAAAAAATTGGTTTAAAAACAAAAGAAGTATTACAACTTATACCTGAAACAGAAATCATGGTTATTGAGCGTTGTTCAGGACATGATGGTACTTATGCTGTCAAGACTGAATACCATGAAATTTCGATGAAGATTTGTCGTCCAGTAACAAACAAAATCAAGGATGCAGATATTGATCACTATATTAGTGATTGTCCAATGGCGGGACATCAAATCGCCAATGGCATGGATAACAATAGAATGGAAGCAGAAAGTCCTTTTTCATTATTAAGACAGGCTTATGGAATTGAATAAATGCAAAAATTAACACGCGACGATCTTTATACACTCGAAAAATATGCAGAAATTAGAAATGATTTTCGTGCTGAAGTTATGGCGCATAAAAAAAATCGTCAATTACCAATAGGGCCTAATGCAACCTTGTACTTTGAAGACCGATTGATTATGCAATACCAAATTCAGGAAATGCTAAAAGCGGAGAAAATTTTTGAAGCAGAGGGAATAGAAGAAGAACTTTCAGCATATAACCCTATGATTCCAGACGGTACGAATTGGAAAGCAACTTTTATGATTGAAATCGCTGATGAAGATGAGCGCCGTATAGCTTTGACCAAGATGTTAGGTATCGAAGATAAAGTTTGGGTACAAGTAGAAGGTTTTGATAAAGTTTCGCCTGTTTGTGATGAAGATCTGGAACGTGAAACAGAAAGCAAGACATCATCTGTTCATTTTCTACGGTTTGAATTAACCGAAGATATGGTTAAGGCACTGAAATCAGGAGCATCATTAGCAGCCGGTATTGAACATCCTGCTTATAGCCATACAGTTAATCCGGTTTCACAAAATATTCGCGATTCCTTAGTCTCTGATCTGGATTAAATACCTGGTACGATTTATTTTACTTTGTAAAATCAGTACTACATTGTACTGATCAGTTGCGGTATGCTATCCGCGTTTTTAATTCTAGTGGGATTATAAATCTTGTCTTCTAAGTACGATGCCTCTGATATCGAGGTATTAACAGGTCTTGAACCGGTTCGAAAACGGCCGGGAATGTATACAGACACGACACGTCCAAACCATCTTGTCCAGGAAGTACTGGATAACAGTGTTGATGAAGCAATTTCCGGACATGCTTCCAAAATTGAAGTAACACTGCATAAAGATGGTTCCGTGACTGTTTCTGATGATGGTCGTGGTATGCCGGTCGATAAACATCCTGGTGAAAAACTACCGGGTGTTGAAGTCATCCTGACGCGCTTACATGCCGGCGGTAAATTTTCCAATAAAAACTATAAATTTTCAGGCGGTTTACACGGCGTCGGTGTTTCTGTTGTAAATGCTTTATCAAAGACGTTAGAGGTATGGGTTAAACGTGACGGTAAGGAATACCATATGTCGTTTAAATCCGGTGACAAGAAGACAGCATTAAAAGTTATCGGCGATGTTGGTAAGAAAAATACGGGAACCACAATTCGCTTTTGGCCTGATGCGAAATATTTCGATTCAACCAAATATGCCATACCAAAACTTAAACATTTAATGCGGGCCAAGGCAGTACTTTGTCCTGGTCTCACCATTCGTTTTCTCGATGAAACCAGTAAAGAAAAAGAAGAATGGTGTTATGAAGACGGGATAAAAACCTATCTTGCCGAGGAATTATCCGGAATAGAATTATTACCACCTGACCCCTTTTTGGGATCCATGCAGGGAGAACATGAGGCAGTAGATTGGGCATTACACTGGCTGGTTGAACCGGCTGATATGGTTACTGAAAGTTATGTGAACCTGGTGCCCACACCTCAAGGTGGTACACATGTCAATGGCTTGCGGCAAGGTTTACTCGAAGCAATTCGAGATTTTTGTGAATCCAGAAACCTGTTGCCACGTGGTGTTAAATTGTCAGCAGATGATGTTTGGGACAATTGTATTTATATTTTGTCAGTAAAAATGGACGACCCTCAGTTTGCCGGTCAAACGAAGGAGCGTTTATCGTCACGAGAGTGCACTACATTTGTCTCCGGTGTCGTTAAAGATGCATTCAGTCAATGGTTACACCAACATGTTGAAATGGGCGAGCGCATTGCAGAACTCGCTATACTGGCTGCTCAAAAAAGGCTTAAATCCAGTAAAAAAATCGTCCGCAAAAAAATAAATGGTGGTCCTGCATTACCCGGTAAACTTGCTGATTGTTCTTTGCAGGACATCAGTGTTTCTGAATTATTCCTTGTGGAAGGGGATTCAGCAGGTGGTTCAGCCAAGCAGGCACGTGAACGGGAGTTTCAGGCAGTCATGCCTTTGCGCGGCAAGATATTAAATACCTGGGAGGTTGATTCTTCCGAAGTGCTGGCATCAAAAGAAGTTCATGACATATCTGTCGCTATTGGTGTCGATCCCGGTTCGAATGATTTAACTGATTTGCGTTATGGCAAGATCTGTATTTTGGCTGATGCAGATTCAGATGGGGCGCATATTGCTACCTTACTCTGTGCTTTATTCTTAAAACACTTTCGGGCTTTAGTTGAAAATGGTCACGTTTATGTTGCCATGCCACCACTCTATCGCATCGATGTGGGTAAGGATATTTACTATGCACTGGATGATTCAGAAAAGCAGGGTGTATTGGATAAAATAAAGGCAGAGAAGAAACGTGGTACGGTAAATGTGCAACGTTTTAAGGGGCTCGGTGAAATGAACCCGATGCAATTAAGGGAAACAACTATGGCTGTTGATACGCGACGTCTGATTCAATTGACCTTGCCGAATGA
>JBNLAL010000090.1:0-6346 GCA_050302115.1 Gammaproteobacteria bacterium
TCGCCAAGCGATCCCATTTTTTGTTTTAGCAAACCGTTTTGGCGTGAAATTTCCAACTCATTACGTTCATATTCAGTTTTTAAATTTTCACTTTTTGCTTCTTCTGCTCTGAGTTGAGTCAAGGCATCGTTTAATAATTTTTTCTGTTTATCACGTGCATTTTTGAATTTTAATTCACGCTTTGCATATTCTTCTTTTTCCTGAGAACGTTCCTGCTTTACCAGTTCCAGTAATTCTTGCAAATTGCCGGGGCCTTCAGCATAAACCGGAGTAAAAATGATAGTCAGGCAGAGTATTAAAATCTTTTTCATGATCATTTCTCCAATACCTGAACGGGCAATTTAATCAAATCAGGTGGAGCCTGTTTTTTCGCAATTTGAATTCCATGTTTTATAGAACGGTTGTAATCTGCGGGTAATTTTTCCCAGCTTTTTTTCTCCTTGTTCCAGACACCGCTTAATTCACTGTCTAATGTTTGAAAAGCCATTAATAAACGACCAATTCGTAATACATCAACGGTATATTCCTGATCATTCATACTTAAAGTATCCGTATAGGATTCGATAGTACGTCCATATTCCATTTCTATTTGATAGGCCTCCATAATGCGTCGATATTTGTCCGGTAATGTGGCATCAGGCCGATCCATCATTTCTTTCAATGCAACAACTCTTTGTTTACGTTCCTGTTTTAAAAAAGGTATATCCAGACTGACAAATTTTTCCAGGGTGGCAATCATTTTCAACATTAGAGGAACAATACTACGTTGGGTTTCCTCGACATTATCGAGTTGGCGCTGAATAGTATTTAGTGATGTCTTTTGCTGTTTTACCAATTTCGAAAGTTGACCATTGTAAGTATTCAGGCTGTCTATCTTACGAATGGCATCGCGATACTGCTGCATCATATCCTGGGTTTGGCTGGTCAGGTCATCAATCGTTTTTTGTGATTTAACGGTCTGTTCCTGTGACTTTAGTTTTGTATCAATAGCAGAATCCAGTACCTCTGCACTATGAGCAAAGGGCATCAGAACGAACAGAAAAAAGGGTATTAGAATGTTTTTTCTTTGCTTTTCCATCAGGAATTTTTCCCGTTTAATTAATTAGTTACTGTATTAATTATACTTGTATTGTAAATTATTAGATATTCTCAATACATAGTTTAATAATATCCGATTGGCATTCAATAATAGTTGCCTGTTAGAAAATGATCGGCCTAAAAAGTAAATTCTTTAACCTATAGGTGGAAACTAAATGAGCCTACGTGTCAGGCTAAATCTCCTGATCACCCTATTATTTATCAGTTTATTCGTTTGTAGTAGCTTTTATATCATTGCAAATGCACGTTCAACTGTACATCAAGAGGTGCAATCCACGGCCAATCTGGCCTTGCAGTTGATCCAGGCAGCTATTGCGATGACTCCTGCCGAAGAAAATAAAGGTGCACAATTGCATTTTCTGCAAAGTCTATCCAAGCTTGATGAAACACGTCATTTGAATATTGAGATTAGGAACCCCCATGATGTATTGATAGCGGGAAATAACTTTAATATTTTGGAAAACACTGTAGCACCGGACTGGTTTGTTAATTTGGTGGAACCGCCTCCGACCGAATTGAAACGTTGGCTTTATAACCCCCTGATCCCACCTACAGGAATTATTGTCAGGGCTGATCCGTCTGATGAAATTGATGAAAACTGGCAAGAAGTAAAAAGTATTTTGATCCTATTACTGGTTTTTATCGTTTTAGCGAATATGCTGGTTTATATTTTAGTAGGCTATTATCTGTCTCCGATTGATACAATTCTAAGAGGTCTTTCAGACATAGAAAAAGGCCAATATAAACTGGAGTTGCCTCGTTTTCGATTACCTGAACTGGACAGAATTTCTCAGCGCTTTAATCATATGGCAAAGGTATTGTTAAAGAGCAGGGCAGAAAATCAATTACTGACACAAAGGTCATTAGAGATTCAGGAAGAGGAAAGAAGACATCTTTCTCAGGAATTACATGATGAATTAGGACAAACCATAGCGGCAATAAAAGCAGTTGCAGTTGCAATATCAAATGATCGCCAATCAGAGCCAGAACAAATTGATTCAAATGTTAAAACCATTATTCAATATTCCGATCATATTTACAAAGTTGCTAAAAACATGATGCATCGTTTACGTCCTTCGATTTTGGATGAATTTGGTCTAATTAAAGCTTTACAGAACATGATCGATGACTGGAACAGTCGTCAAGATGATATTTTTTGTCATTTTTCATTTTCTAATATACCTGATGATTTGTCGGAGCCGGTTAAAATAAGTTTATTCAGGATTATTCAGGAAAGTTTAACCAACGTTTTAAAACATTCATCAGCTAATGAAGTTTATATATCAATGAAAACTATTAGAAAGAAAGATACTGAAATTATACATTTATTAATTAAAGATGATGGAGTTGGTTTAGATGTCGATAATATCAATCCGGGTCTGGGTTTGTTAGGTATTAGAGAACGTGTCGAATTGCTGGGAGGTAATATAGAGTTATCCGGCTCAAAGAATAATGGCTTAACTCTAGAAATTAATATTCCGTTAGAAAGTGAAAGAAAATAATGAGTAAGAAGATTACAGTAATGCTCGTTGATGATCATGCCGTAGTCAGGGCAGGTTACCAGATGCTTTTGAAAAACTCTCCTGAGATTGAAGTAATTGCAGAAGCCAATAATGGTGAAGAAGCTTGTCGTTACTATGCAGAATTGAAACCTGATGTCGTTGTTATGGATTTATCCTTGCCAGGTATAGGTGGACTGGAGGCGATCAAGCGCATAATCGCACGTGAGAATAAGGCCAAGGTCCTAGTGTTCAGTATGCATGAGGATGTAATATTCGTCGAACAGGCCTTGCAGGCGGGTGCTTTGGGTTATTTAACAAAAAGCTCAGCTCCTCAATTATTGATCGAAGCAATAATAAAACTGGCTAATGGTGAAAGATATATTGACTCTGAACTGGCACAAATAATGGCATATGAAAAATCACGTGGTCAGGATACTCCTTTATCTGATCTTTCGACGCGAGAGTTTGAAATTTTCTGCATGTTAGCAGAAGGGATGAACACAAGTGAAATAGCAAAGAGGTTATCATTAAGCTATAAGACTGTTGCGAATTACAGTACACAAATAAAAAACAAACTTGAGGTTACGACGATTGCTGATATTGCCAGATTGGCAATTCGCTATAATATTATCAAGGCATAACCCCAAATTTGTTTTTTATGTAAGTTTCTTTAATCGTCAATAACAATTCCCCAGGGAAATTCTCCGACATCAATAGTCTTAATCACTTCGTTTTTGTCTGTATCAATGACGGACACCGTACTGCTGACCCCATCTGTACTATAGACACGTTTTCCATCTTTACTCATTGCAAGTCCCCATACACGTTTTCCTACAGGGATTTTTTTTATGATCTCAAGTGTGTCAGCATCCATAACGACAACCTTGTTTGCCCTGCCGCCAGCGACATAGATAATGGATTCATCTTTATTTAATACAACATCTTTGGGTTTGGATTTACTGTCACCCGTACTGCCCGTTTTTAAAATTTCTCCAGTTGTTACATCAACTTTAACAACTTCTCCACTGATTTCTGCTGTTGCATAGGCAATGTTGCCTGATTGAGTAAAAGTAGCAGCACGTGGTCGGGAGCCAACCAGAATATTACTTTCGATAGTATTTTCCGGTGCCTTGATAACATGCAGCATATTAGTCGATTCACTGGTGACTATAATACGCTCTCCATTTGGAGATATGGCGACCCCTTCAGGTTCCAGACCAACTTGTATTTCGGCTATTTGTTCACCGGTCTTTGGATCGAATACAGTTGCCTTGGCATCATCTTCATTGGAAATATAGATGTTGCCATTTGGATGTACAGCGAAGGTTTCTGGATCTGAGCCT
This sequence comes from Gammaproteobacteria bacterium, assembly GCA_050302115.1. GTDB lineage: Bacteria > Pseudomonadota > Gammaproteobacteria > Eutrophobiales > Eutrophobiaceae > JBNLAL01. Next base: position 3,944 of record JBNLAL010000090.1, read on the forward strand.
GCTTCAAACTCACGTAAAATTTTTAACGTTTTTGGATCAATCACTTTAATCTTATTTTCATGACTGACAGCAACATAGAGTTCTGAGCCATCAGGTGATAAACCTATGCCTCGCGGACGTTCACCAATATCAATAGTGGTCTCAATTTCCAGTGATGAACCATCTATAACGGAAATAGAGTCGCCTTTTTCATTAGTAACAAATATACGGCCAGTTGGCTCAGCCATTACATTACTAATGAGTAATATCATTAGTGATATTGGCATAAGTAGTTGTTTCATGCTGTTTACTCCTTAAATAACTCAATAAATAAATTGTTTATAAATTATTTTTCACAATTCAGTTCGCCTATACTATCCAGAGTAGGTGGTTTAGCTATACCTCTAACGGGGGCTTCGGCAAGGATTTTATCGCTCTCTACCAATAGTAAAGGTTGACGTAATTGACCGGTCTTTCTGAAGCTCATATCAGCACCTTTCTGACCATCAAAGATTAATTTGGATTTAAGGTAATTTAGAATTTCTCGTGAGGATATTAGCTTTGTTCTTGCTACTGTGTCGGAAGTTAATTTTACAGCGGCCCATCCCGCCCATGCGTAGTCATTCATTTCTACATCGTGTGTTTTCTTAAAACGTTTATTTAAATCTCGTGCTGCAAATTTCACAAAATCAGGATGCCAGGCTTGTGCTACAGCTTTTGAATCCGGATTTTTTTTCCGCCATTGTAATTCGGCATCTTTTATCATTTTGTTACCGGGAATAATATGTAATGCATTATTTATACAACTTGTCCTTAAGGCATCATTATCCAGAACGAGATTAAATATGGGCTTATCAGGAGTGTTTTCAGTTAACTTTTTGAATGTATCAATATTGGTTACCGTTAATATTGCCAGGTAGTCAGAAAAATCATATGTATCGCTCTGGTTCTCAGGAACAATATCCAGTTCATATTTTTGATTTAAAAATTGTCCCTGTAGGTTAGCTTCTTCCAGTCCTTGCTGGACACCTAATAGAGCACTGTGATCTTCGGGCCCAACGTATGCAAATTTGATATGAAGTACATCCGCAAATGTTATAACCGGGATGAACATAAAAGATAACAGTAATGCTACATACTGTTTAAACATAGACCGATATCTGACTTTCAATTTTTTATTCATTATTTAACACTCAATATATATATATAATTATCTGTATGTAATTGAAAAATAATCATTTATTTCTGTTACATTTACGACATGGAAAAATAGAATAAATTCCATCAAATTGGCATAGGAAATTTGCCTGATTTATTCATTTTTTGGTATTTAGCACTAAATTATTTTTATTCATTAAATATAAATGTCGACCTAATAATTCTAGGCATTTAACTTATGTTGCAATTTGCAACAGTATAATTTAAAAGGAATTTTTTACATTTATATTTGTTTTTTGATGATGATAACATCATCAATACTGTTTATACTGTCAACAATAATAATTAGATAAAGTAGTCGCTTTATTAATTCATCATAATTAATAAAGCAAAATTTAAATTTTGTTCATTCTATAACGACGATAACAAGAGGGGGTGTATATAATGCTCCGTTCGTTACAAATAGAACCAGAAAAATGCACTGGTTGTCTGCAATGTGAAATGGCGTGTTCTTTCATTGAGACAGGGAAATACAATCCCGCAAAATCTCGTATTAAGATATTTACTTTTCATGAGGAAGGACGTTTCGTTCCTTATACCTGTACGCAATGCACCGAAGCCTGGTGTATGCATGCCTGTCCTGTCGAAGCCATTGTTATAAATCAAACAACGGGCGCCAAAGAAGTTATTGATGACGTTTGCGTAGGATGTAAGGTATGTACTATAGCCTGCCCATTTGGCACGATTAATTATAATCAGGAAGCAGGAACAGTTCATAAATGTGATCTATGTCATGGTGATCCTGAGTGTGCCAAGGCCTGTCCGACAGGTGCGATTACTTATGTTGAAGCAGAAGCCGGTGGGTTGGAAAGAATGCGGGCCCATGCAGCGCAAAATTTGCCTCAAGATAGCGCGTAAGCGTAGGAGTGTGAAAAATGTCTTGGACTAAAAAAGTATTACGTGTGAATTTAACCGAGGGTTCAATTACTGAAGAACCCTTAAATATGAAATGGGCCATGGATTATCTGGGACAACGTGGACTGGCTACCAAATATCTGGTTGAAGAAATAGATCCCAAATGTGATGCCCTCAGCCCTGAAAATAAAATGATTATGACTACCGGTCCGCTGACCGGTACGATGGTATCAACGGCAGGTCGATATTCGGTTGTTACCAAGAGCCCATTAACAGGTGCAATTGCTTGTTCCAATTCGGGTGGCTATATCGGTAATGAAATGAAAAATGCTGGATGGGATATGGTTATCT
>JBNLAL010000091.1:0-6333 GCA_050302115.1 Gammaproteobacteria bacterium
GAAATTGGTAACAATGCGACCTATATCCGTTGGAATAAAGCGTCGATTTTCCAGCTCGGCATATTCACGATGTTGCAAGGTTGAAATAATGGCGGCGTAGGTTGAAGGACGGCCGATGCCATGTTCTTCCAGTGCTTTAACCAGGCTGGCTTCCGTGTAACGCGGTGGTGGTTCAGTAAAATGTTGCTCATCCCTAATCTGTTCCAATTTGACCTTATCGCCTTCTTTTAGTTGAGGTAACAGTTTTTCTTCATCCTCTTGCCCATTACCATCATCCTTCCCTTCAAGATAAACTTCCATAAAACCCGGATCAGCAATACTGGACCCATTTGCTCGGAAGTAATTACCTTTGCCACATTTCATCTCAACAGCAACTGTATCGATCGTGGCATGTTTCATTTGACATGCCATAGCACGTTTCCAGATCAACTCATATAGTTTGAACTGATCACTGGTTAGATGCTTTTTAATATCTGCAGGGACCCTTTTTACCGATGTTGGACGAATTGCTTCGTGGGCTTCCTGTGCATTTTTTGATTTTGTTTTAAATACTCTTGCATGTGCAGGTAGTGCATTCTTGCCATAACGTTCAGCGATAAATTCACGCATTTCATCTACAGCTTCCTGTGCAAGATTTACAGAATCGGTTCGCATATAGGTAATCAGACCTACCGAGCCTTCCCCAACGTCAATACCTTCGTAAAGTTGTTGGGCGGTACGCATGGCTCGTTGCGCTGTAAATCCCAGTTTTCTAACCGCTTCTTGTTGTAATGTTGAAGTAATAAAGGGAGCGGCAGGTTGGCGTTTACGTTGTTTCTTCGTAACAGATTCAACTATCAGCTCACCTTTAGCCTGTTTTTCCAGTTTTGTTTTAACTTCCGCTGCTTGTTTAGTATTTGTGATTGAAAACTGTTTGATTTTTTCGTCTTCAAATAAAACAAGCTTTCCAAGAAAGTTATTTTTTTCAAACTTAAGATCTGCCTCAATAGTCCAGTATTCACGTGGTTTAAAATTATCTATCTCTTCTTCACGCTCAACTATCATTCTTAATGCAGGTGATTGCACTCTTCCCGCAGACAATCCCCTTTGAACTTTTTTCCAGAGTAATGGAGAAAGATTAAAACCCACCAGATAATCTAGTGCACGACGTGCTTGTTGTGCATCTATCAAGTTGGAAGCTAATTCTCTTGGGTGTTCTATGGCGTCTTTAATCGCACTTTTGGTGACTTCATGAAAAACAACACGATGTACATTCTTTTTATCGAGACAGCCCCTTTCTTTTAGCAATTCATACAAATGCCAGGAAATAGCTTCTCCCTCACGATCAGGGTCAGTCGCCAAATATAATGTATCAGCTTTTTTTAGGGCCTTGGCGATAGCATCCACAGCCTTACTGTTTTTCTCTATCGGTTCATACTTCATGGAAAAATCATTATCCGGATCGACCGCACCTGTTTTGGGAAGTAAATCACGAACATGACCATAGGATGCTAACACTTTAAAGTCCTTTCCCAGGTAACGTTCAAGTGTTTTCGATTTTGCTGGAGATTCTACAACGACTAATGAACTGCTCATTTTAGATAAACGATATCACTGAATTATTTAATAATTAAAATAATATGATTTAAAATGTGAACAATATACCAATAACTTAGTGCACTATGGCATTAATATCATCCATTAAGATGTCTTCCATCCAGGTAAAAGCGGCTTCCTTTCCTGGACGATTAAAAAGAACCATTAACACAACCCATTTTAATTGATGGAGTTCTATCAAATCAGTTTCGAGTGCCATAACCCTGTCAATAACTAATTCACGATCTTCAGAATCGATGACACCAGATTGTTCCAAAAATAATAAAAAGCCCTTGCATTCGACATCAAGTTTTTCATTTTCTTTATCATTAAAGACACGAATTGAATGTGAACGCAAGATATCTGTATCCAGTTCATCTTTTTGCAAAGCCAGGCCTTCAAGCCAATCAATTGCCTTATTAACCTGAATATCGGCAAAACCTGCCTGAATTAATTGGGATTTTAATCCCTCCTGGTCCGGTGTTATTTCCATTTCTTCCTCAACATAATGATCAAACAAGTATATGAGGACATCTAAAACAGATTCTTTCATAAATTCCTATTCTCTATTAACTACGACAGTACTTTCCCCCCTGTCTGGATTCAATCATTCCCTGAAGCTCTAGTATTAACAGCATGGAGGAAACTGCATCCGCCGTCAATCCTGAGAATTTAACTAATTGATCTACTGAACATTCTTCATACCCCATAGCATCTAATAATAATTGATATTCATTATTAGTATTATTGTCTTGTTTATCCGATCTTTTCCTATTAAGAACAATACTGGCTAAAGGAGCAAGCTCTTCTAGAATATCATCAATACTCTCAACCAGTTTTGCGCCTTGCTTGATTAAACTGTGTGTTCCCCTTGCCAGTGGATTGTGAATTGAGCCAGGTATAGCAAAGACATCTCTACCTTGTTCGAGTGCATAATTTGCTGTAATTAATGAACCACTTTTTTTTGCCGCTTCAACAACAAGGACACCCAAACTCATACCACTTATTATCCGGTTACGTTGGGGAAAGTTTCCAGCTGATGGCTTTATACCGGGGAGATATTCAGAAAGTAAGAGTCCATTTTCTGATATACGATGAGCCAGTTTTCTATGCCTGGCAGGATAGACAATATCCAAACCGTTGCCCAGTACTGCAATTGTTGGACAATCTGCATTTAGTGCACCTAAATGACTATGATAATCGATCCCCAATGCAAGTCCACTACATATACTCAATCCCGATTTCGCCAGTTCAAAGGCAAAATCTTCAGCAAGTTTTCTTCCTCCCCTTGTTGGGTTTCTACTTCCAACAATAGAAAAGGGAAGAGAATTAATTACTTCACGCTTTCCAACTGCAAACAAAACAGGTGGGGCTGCATAAATTGATTTCAGTAACTCTGGATAATCATCATCATGATATGTAATTAAATGATGCTCAGGTTGTTTCAACCACTCGATAGTATTATCTATAATAATGTTATCTGGCTCGTGTAAAGACAGGATATTCTGTTGACTTAGCCCTAGTTCTTTAAGCCGGGGAACTCCCATCGTTCGTATGGCGTGTGGGTTAGAAAAAATGGAAAGAAGTTTCTGAATACGAACAGGGCCAAGACCTTTCGTTTGAACAAGTGTTAGCCAGTCCCGATATGACTGTTCCTTTTTCATATCCATATGAGTTCATCCCTTTTATCTTGCTGTCATAAATGACAACCAATATTGCGTCCTTGCAATATTATAATTTTTTTACATATTTTTTACTGTATCAAGCACATGAACGGCACCTTCCGTTTCCATAACCAATGCATAACTGACTTTATCAAATGTACGGAAGACCATTGCTACACCCACATATTCTTCTGGCAAAGTAATATCTTCACTCTTTGCCTGCTTATTAGCAATTGTGGGGAACGTTTCGTCAAATGCCTCAATTTTTTCTACTATGCCGTAATAAAGTTTACTGAGAATTGTTCCATTCTCTGCTATATCTTTCCGCTGTGCATCCTTTTCAGCTTTACTCATTTTGTTATTTGGACCAATTTTATCCTGAACCACATAACCACTTTGATATATACCTAACACATTACCTGGTTCAATACCCTGCTCTTCCCCCAGACTTAAAACGATAATTTGATATTGACCTATCTGGGAAACGCCATCAACAACAGATAATATATTTCCTTGAACATCTCTTACAGGTGCACGAGGTATAAACTCAGTACTGACATCTTCGTTGGAAAGAGGTATCAGTCTATCTCCCGTCAGCACTTCTCTATCAACTACGGTTACTACCGCTGAAGCAGGATCACCTTTCTTCTCTAGAATAGCATCACCAATATAAAGAGCTTCATAACCTAATATTTGATCTTTTTCATCTTCAACTTTCTTGGGATTAATATAGGCATTACCCCTACGATAAATGGAATAACGTTTATCAGTCGCCTCTTCTTTAATACCGCGCACATAAATAGTATTTCCTGTAGTTGCGACAAGATGTTCATCATAACTTGATACCACATAAGGCCAACTGTTCATATCATCATTATTAAAGACCAATGGCCGTTTAAGAAACTGTTGAATTGCATCAATTGGAATCGTAGGTATGGCCTCGACATTATCAGAGCTGCGTATCGTTGGAGAAAGTTTTACATTCCTACCTGATACGATCTGTCCTGACCCTCTATTAACATTTAAAACAGGTTTTCCATCCTGATAAGTCAGTGATACTACATCTCCAGGATAGATTAGATGAGGATTGGCAATCTGAGGATTAACATTCCATATCTCTGGCCAGCGCCAAGGCTGTTCTAGAAAACGGGCCGAGATATCCCATAAGGTATCTCCCTTAACAACCGTGTATGTTTCCGGATGATCCGGATTTATTGTTAATTCATCCGCTCTTAAACCAGTCGAAATTACTAAAATTGCGACTGAAATCAGAATTTTATTCAACATGTCTCTTACCTTACATGATTTCCTTAATGTAGATTAGCAAAAAGTCTAACAAAATGTTAGTAGGTAAACTATTTTATTGTTGTTTTGCTACAACATATTGATTTTCCTATATACTATCAATCAGTTATAAAGAAGTTGGAGTTAAAAAATCATGGCAATATATGAAGTTTTGCATTTTCCTGATGAGCGATTACGTAAAAAGGCCGCTCCAGTTGAAAAAATTGACCATGAAATCAAAGAAATAGCGAATAATATGTTGGAAACTATGTATGCCGAGGGTGGCATTGGATTGGCAGCAAGCCAGGTCAATATTCAGAAAAGAATTGTGGTTATTGACCTGTCAGAGGATAAGAATTCACCGCTGATACTAATTAACCCGGAAATTATTAAAGCAGAAGGAAAGGAAAGCATGCGGGAAGGCTGTTTATCTGTGCCGGATTATTATGACATTGTAGAACGTGCAGAATTTATTGAATTCAAATATCAAAACCTTGAGGGAGAAACCATTTCTGAGGAAACCGGAGAATTACTCGCCGTCTGTGTTCAACATGAGATTGACCACCTGGATGGAAAATTATTTATTGATTATTTGTCTCCACTTAAACAACAACGTTTGAAAAAGAAGATAAATAAACTGGAAAAACTCCAACAACCAGTATTGTGACTCAACCTCAACTAAGGATCGCCTTTGCGGGGACACCTGAATTAGCACGGGTGATCCTCGAATCTATACTCAATAAACAAGAACACATCGTCGAAGTAGTCTTTACTCAACCCGATCGTCCAGCCGGTCGCGGTAGAAAAATCACACAAAGCCAGGTTAAACAATGTGCACTTGATCATAGTATTCCTGTTTTACAGCCCACTAAATCCAAAGATTTTGAACCAAACCTGTTAAATGGATGCGACTTGTTACTGGTAGTTGCCTACGGGATGATACTGCCTGCAGCAATTATCAATAAACCACCGTTTGGTTGCATTAATATACATACCTCATTACTCCCTCGCTGGCGTGGAGCTGCACCGATTCAACGAGCCATTGAGTCAGGTGATAAAGAGACGGGAATTACGTTTATGCAAATGGATGATGGACTGGATACAGGCCCTATTCTCATGCAGAAAAGTTGCCCCATCAATGAAGATGATACAGGAGGAATCTTGCACGATAGACTGGCTGAAATCAGTGCAGAACATATCCACTCACTATTAAACAATATTGCACTAAATAAAATTAATCCTGTTCAACAGGATGATTCGAAAGCATGTTATGCAAATAAAATTTCCAAGCAGGAAGCTGCATTGGACTGGAACAAACCGGCAGATGTGCTTGAAAGAAAGGTCCGAGCCTTTAATCCTTTTCCCGTCACCCATACCAGATTAAATGACGTTGATATGCGTATATGGGAAGCACGTATAAAAATTAACGAAAAAAAATATTCTCCAGGAACAGTAATCAAGAACTCAAAGGATTGTATTGATGTCGCAACTTCAACAGATATTTTATCTATTACAAAATTACAATTACCCGGGAAAAAAGTTATCTCAGCAAAAGATTTTCTGAATGGCAAACCGGATTTTTTAACTGTCTGACAAGATCAACAATAACAACTCTTTATTATTTTATGTCTCCAAGATATATAGCAACCCTGATAGTTAAAAGAGTCATTCAGGAACAACAGACACTAACCTCCGTATTGATAAATGACAAAACATTTAATGAAGCAGGCAAAACCAGGGCATTAATACAGGAGCTCTGCTATGGAACTTTACGTTGGTATCTTCAACTTGAGTATTTACTTGATCAGCT
>JBNLAL010000092.1:0-4313 GCA_050302115.1 Gammaproteobacteria bacterium
ATTACGTGGATCATCTTCCGGAATTCCCTTCTCCAGTTTTCCAACTAGGTCAGCACCGACATCAGCGCTTTTAGTAAAGATACCACCACCAACACGGGCAAAGAGCGCCACAGACGAAGCTCCCATGCCAAAACTGTTTAATGCTTTAATGTTTTCAAGATCATCGGAAAGATAAATATAAAGGCCGGTCAGTCCCAACAAGCCGACTGAAGCAACGGTTAGTCCCATTATAGAACCACCCATGAAAGAAATCGTCAACGCCTCTGCAGCCCCATGATCATGTGCTGCAATAGCTGTACGAACATTTGCCCTGGTCGCGGTATACAAACCAATAAAGCCGGCAAAGGCAGAACTTATCGCACCAAGTAAAAATGCACCGGCACTGTACCAATTTGCTGCAAAGGCAAGCACAATAAAAACCAGCAAGACAAAAGCAATTAATACACTGTATTCCTGTCTTATGAATACCATGGCACCTAAATGGATAGCGTCGGCAATTTCCCTGACTTTTCCTTCTCCAGCCGGCGCCCTTGCAATAACCAGAAAGATTCTCCAGGCGCAGAACAGACCCAGAAAGGCGAATACTAAAGGTAACCAATGTATATCCATTTGCCTTACCTGATCACTAATTTAAGGAAATAAAATTATTCCAGATAAACTCTGGAACTGAATTAAATAATAAAAATACATAACTCCTCGTTTATGCCTTTTAACTATACGACAAATTGAGCGATACCATCCCGGAATGACCAATCTATATCATGGTTCTCAACGATGGTGATCAAGATGTTAGCCGGATCGATCCCCGGATTTGCCGACAGGTTTTCCGCTACTTTTGCATAAAATGCCTGTTTGGCTTTATTTGATCGTCCAGCCCGCATTATGAGATACATCATGACACGATCATCATTTCTATCCTGATACTGTAAACAATGCGGTTCAATTTCATGCACGATTTGATAACGATCATCATCAGGAAAATCCATGGTTTCAATCACTGCAGAATTAATTCCGTCGGTAACTGCTTTAATATATTCCGGTGATTTACCTTTTAATATAGATATATTGACCAAGGGCATAATTCAATTCTCTCCTTTAGTTATCAAACAAACTATTTTTTTGTGCTGACCATATCAGCCAAACGTTCGCCGAGTACATAACTGATATTAAAATTCAGTTTGGCAACAATATTCGGGAAAAACTTCAGATCTTTTTGCATACGTTCGTAATCGAACCTCAAGGCAGAAACCTTATCTTTAGCAACAACGTCTGCCGTTCTTTCTGTTTCACGAATATAACCAATCTCACCAAATATCTGTCCGGGTTTAAGAATGGCAAGTGTCCTTGATTCATCATCGTCTCTTCGAATAACGTCAACTTCACCGGAAAGTATCAAATACATATCACGGCCTATAGTACCCTGTTTGACTAACATGTCACCTGTGTCGAATTCATGTAATTCAGAAATCAGTATTGCCTTGCGTTTTTGATAATCACTCATGTTCTGCAGTAATGGACTGTTATCCAGTACTTCACGATCAATGGACATTGCCAGTATTTGATAAAGCCCGATGAGACGGATCCGCGCCATAATTATTGGCGTTATTAACAGATTTGCAAATATTGAGAATAACATTGTTGCTGCAGCGAGGGCTCCAAATTGTGCAACAATGGTAAAGTTTGAGAAAATTAATATGCCAAATCCAAAGGCAAGCGCAATACTGGAAACAATAAGCGGCGTTGATTCTTCCCGAACTGCGGTATGTACCGCACCAACATAATCGGATGTACGACGGCAAAGTTCATTGTATCGTGCCAATAAATGGATCGTACCGTCGATGGCAATACCAATTGCTATCACAGCAACCATCGCTGTGCCAGGGTTTAGTGGTATATCAAGCAACCCCATTATGCCAAACATTAACGCAATAGGAACAATTGCCGGCACCAGCGCGATTCCGCCCCCTTTAAATGAGGTAAACATGGCAGACATAATTAAAAAGATAAGGGCCAGCAACAAGATCAGTGCTTTTACCTGGGCAACCATCAGGCTTTCAGCGGCACGGTTGACCATGAGGTTTTCGCCAACAATATGAAATTTCATGTCAGGACCTATGATATCTGCAATAACATCATTAAGTTCTTCAATATATTGATTCAAGGTGTGTGAGTCAGTGATGTTGTGGCGTACGACTATATTAGCCTGGCTATAATCGTGGCTGACATAACTGTCCAGATCACTTCGATGCAAAAACATTAAATATTGTGCGACAAGTTCTCGTGTCTTGGGTAACGATTGTGTGGTTAAGCCGCCATGAAATTCCTGATTCATGAACTTTAAATGATCGGCCATGGATATTGTGCGATCGTAAACACCCTGGCGATCGAGAAAGCGTTGAATGTCAGAAAGTTTATTAATATTTTTCGGTTCCAGAAATGCTTTTTCCTGTTTCGATTCAAGTGAAATAAAAAAAATCTTTATACCAGCCAGATCTTTATGGATACGTTTTGTATCCTGTATTAAAGGTCGATCGTTTGGAAAGTAAGATAAGGGATCGTTGGTAACATAGAGTTTCGAAGCCTGAAAAATAAAAAAGACACATAGTAATCCTGTTACCACGAGCGTTGATATTGGAAATCGATCCTGAGAAAAACGAAAAATACGCATTAAACGATGTGGCAAGGTATTCGTTTCCTTATCCTTGACCAGGCTATTATTTTTGTGCGGACCAAATAGTGACAACATAAGTGGCATAACCAACACTGTTATAAAACCGTTGGCCAACATGGCAAAGGTGGCAGCAATAGAAAAATGCTGTATTAATCCGATATTGCTGAATAAATTACTGGCAAAGCCTAACGTGGTCGTCAGGACGGTGAGTATTAATGGCAAACCAATGTGTTTTGCCATGTATTGAATAGCCTTCTTTCTGGCACCTTCTCCAGGATTATTATCAAGTCCGCGCAGAAATGCAGCCATCATATGCGTGTCTTCTGTTGAACCGATAACAATAATCAAGGACGGAATCATTGCGCTCAATATGTTGAGTGGTATACCTGTCCACCCCAACATACCAAAAGTCCAGATAATTGTGAGCACCGATGTAACCAGAGGAATAATAGCGGATAACCAGCTACGCATGAAAAGGAGAATAGATAAGACCAGAATAACAGCCGATAAAGGCCCCAATAAAATAAAGTCCTCATAGAGACTTTGTTTTAATTCGGCATTAATCCGGGGTGGGCCAACCTGCACCATGCGTTCGAAGTTGGAACGATAAACCGAAATCTGATCTTCCAGTGCCTGATAAATTAAGCGACTAAAATTGTTTTTATCTTCCTTATCTTCAACAGAAACAATGATGGCTGTAACATTACCTTCATCGGAAAAGAAATTTCCCAGATATAAGGGATTGGTCAGAGCCTTTTTCTTTGCCTCCGATGCTTCCTGTTCCGTCTTGGGAGCATCTCTGAGTATTGGGCGCGAAATAATTTTGCCATCAACCCCTTCTATCGTATGAAGACTAAAGAGACTGTCGACTCGACTCACTCCATCCAGTTTTTCAATCGCAAAATGTAATTGTTCAATTTGCATTAACTTTTCGGGTGTCCAGAGGTCCTTGTCTTTGATATAGATTATGGTTTTATTATCAGTTCCAAATTCCCCCATAACTTTTTGATAAACCAAACGGGATGGATCGTCCGCAGGAATTAAACTGTCTATCCCCGTATCAACCTGTAATTGTTTCATGCCGTAAAACGCAAACAGGGTGATGATGGCAAGAAAAAGACTTACCGGAAGCCGGTATTTATAACCCAGCATGTAGAACTGCGTGATCATTCTTCTACTTCCTCATTGATAACCAGCTTGTCATCTTTCTCTTCAACAGGTTCAATGTAAGGATAATTTTTAAATAACCATTCAGCAGTAAATATTTCTTCCGGGACATAATCCTGTGAAAAAACACGACGTGAAATTTTTATTAAAGATTGATGTTGTTCTTTTTTATCTTCCATCAAAATCATGTTGGCACGCCACATATCACCATCGACGGATTTTAAATCATGATGACTTTGTATTCGTGAAAGACGCCCATGTTTATCGAAGTGATGCGTCAGGGTGATATATAGATTGTCCTGACGAATAAAATGACGTCTTAAAAGATGTTCTTTTGTTAGTTTGTCCTCGATGTTATAAACATCCAGGACATAATACTTTATACCATCAATTTCCGTATCAGCGCGACGATTGTAGTAGTGATCCTTTAGGATTTCCCCGGTAAGATTTTCAACTGAAAAGTCTGTGCCCAGGA
>JBNLAL010000092.1:4323-6277 GCA_050302115.1 Gammaproteobacteria bacterium
TGCCCTCGCCACTACTTTCGATCAGTTGTTCACCATAAGCAGGCAGGTATATATATTTTTCAGTACTACCGTCAGGAGATCGATTTGCCAATAGTGCGACACCTTTAACTTCTTGTGGATAATCAAACAATAACAGAAATTTCACGGTACCATCTTCTTCTACTCTTGAATAACGTCTGGCCTTGCGAGTATCGCGTTTGCCATTGCGATCTTCCATAATCATGGATTGTTCTTCGTATATATAGGGAAACTGTTGATGGTGTTGGTAGACGGCTTTCATAATATCATTACCATCTGTTTGTTCATTAACCAGGGCAGTGACATTATTTGTATAAATACATAACAGCATAACTACAGATAAAATTATTGACTTGTCACATGGCAATATTTTCATGGTTCTAACCGGTTTAGTTTTCCTGTGCAACGATTGAGTCTGCAATACGTTCACTTAAGTCACCAAACATGTCCCGCATAACGGAGACCATTTGATCATAATTACCTTCTTCAATGATTTGCGGATCTTCAATTTCAGCACTGAATACGGCCAGAGGTTCTGAACGTGCAGGCCCGGAAAGTTGCCATCGGGCAACCAGTTTAACCTTGTTATCGTTGTCCAGTTCAAACTGTTCGATATAAATTTGTAAACTGTAATCCGGGGATGATAAGGAACGGTTTAATGGTGTTCCGACATCATTTGTAGACAACAGGAAAGACAGATTTCGTGCCAAAGTGCGTAACAGGTTTTTACGCAGGCTTTCACCCCATTGATTATTTTCCGAAAACTCGAGCTGACTGACATTGGTGCGTTTTGCAATATGGAAACGATCCAGGTATTGCGGAATATGTAAATCTATAATTGTTAGTTTTAAATCTCTAACAGCTTTAACAGAGTTGTTTGTATAGTTTATAGGGTCAATAAGGTAATAATGAATTGGCTTAGTTTCACCGCCACCCATGCAGCCGCTTGACAGGCTTATTATCAGGATAACCAAAATTGATTTATATTTTTTATTCAACATTATTATTCTCCCTCAGCTTTTTTGTCCCTGCCAAAAATCAAAGCTTGTGGATTACGCTCGAGTATTTCTATTAATGAACGGATAGAACGTGCGGTTTCTTCCAGTTCACCGGTTAACTTGATCAGGTTATATTGGACGGGAGAATCAGGCTCCAACATTTTATTTGTTTTGCTTAATGTGCTGGACATATTCTCCAGTGCTGCATGACCGGCATTGATTGCTTCCTGCAGATTTGAATCGTCCACTTTTTGCATAATGCTTCTGAAGTTTTTCAGTGACGCTTCCATGTTTTCAACAGCGGCAGACAAGCCCGGTGTGGTAAGTAGTTCGTTGGCATTATCCAGTGTTTTGTCTGCACTATTGATTGTTTCAAGCACTGCTGAAGTAATTTCATTAATATCAATGGCATTCAGTTTGGCTAACAGGTTTTCTGCTGATTGAGTAATTGCACCAAAGTTAGCAGTACCCAGGGTGGGTAATTCAGGGAATGGCGTTTCTTCACCACTCAGGTTAATCGGTGAATCAGGATGCATATCCAGTTCAACATAGAGTTGACTGGTAATCAGGCTACCGGTTTGCAATCGTGCCCTGAGGCCACGTTCAACCAGTTTATTGAGTGTTGCATATGATGAACCAATGTCTTCCGCACCACGCTCAATGATACGTTGAGGTTCAATTTCGATTAATACCGGTATGCGGAATGTCGTGTTTTCAGTATCAAACTCCAATTTAATATCCAGCACAGAACCGACTTTAATACCTTTAAATTCAACCGGTGCTCCAGGATTTAAGCCTCGAACCGAACTATCGAAGAACATAATGAATTTTATCTTCTTGGTATAAGCATTTTCCTGAATACTTTCATAACTCGGGTGCAGTGTGAAAATAAGGTTGTCTATATCTGTCGTTGCCTGTTCCAGGCTTTCTGGAGTTTC
>JBNLAL010000093.1:0-6275 GCA_050302115.1 Gammaproteobacteria bacterium
GTCATTGGAAGGCAAAGATGCTTTTGGCCGTGAGAGCGGGTTTGCGATAGTACAGGCACCTCGTTCATTACCTCGTGTGATAGAGGTTCCCAAGGATTATTCGCCACGTACACATGACTTTGTTTTATTGTCTTCGGTTCTGCACGCGCATGTTGATGGTTTATTTCCAGGCATGAAGGTAACGGGTTGCTATCAATTCCGGGTTACACGTAACAGCGATCTGTTTGTTGACGATGAAGAAGTTGATGATCTGCTTCGTGCTCTTGAAGGTGAATTACCCTCAAGACGTTTTAATGATGCTGTTCGACTTGAAGTAGCGGATAATTGTCCGGAAGATATTAGTAGTTTTCTGTTGGACAAATTTAAACTGCATGAAGATGCATTGTATAAAGTAAATGGTCCGGTAAACTTAAATCGATTATTACAGATACATGAACTGGTTGATCGCCCCGATCTTGTTTTCCCTGGCTTTACACCAGATCTGCCCCCGCGTTTATTAAAAACAACAAATATTTTCGATACCTTACATAACGGGGATATATTGTTACATCACCCGTTTCAATCATTTGCACCGGTTGTTGATTTTCTAAGGCAGGCAGCCAGTGATCCTGCTGTGTTGTCTATTAAACAAACACTTTATCGCACGGGCGATGATTCTGCTGTAGTTAAGGCATTAAAAGATGCGGCCAAGGCGGGTAAGGAAGTGACAGTTGTTATTGAGTTGCGCGCACGTTTTGATGAAGAAGCTAATATAGAACTGGCCAGTGATCTGCAGGAGGCCGGTGCGCATGTTGTTTATGGTGTTGTAGGTTATAAAACACATGCCAAGATGATCATGGTGGTTAGACGTGAAGGTCGTTCCTTACGTCGTTATGTTCATCTCGGCACCGGTAATTATCATACAAGGACTGCAAGACTTTATACTGATTATGGTTTATTAACCGCCGATCAGGCTGTGGCTGAAGATGTGAATAAGCTGTTTCATCAGATGACGGGACTGGGTCGAGCAACCAAGCTAAAAAAATTATTACAATCACCCTTTACATTGCACAAAGCGATACTCGATTACATATCAGCAGAAA
The DNA here is from genome assembly GCA_050302115.1 of Gammaproteobacteria bacterium. GTDB lineage: Bacteria > Pseudomonadota > Gammaproteobacteria > Eutrophobiales > Eutrophobiaceae > JBNLAL01. Next base: position 1,083 of record JBNLAL010000093.1, read on the forward strand.
TTGAAAATGCACGTGCCGGAAAAGAGGCACGGATTATTGCAAAGATGAATGCGCTGGTGGAACCCGAGATCATTCGGGCACTTTATCAGGCTTCTATGGCAGGTGTAAAAATAGATTTGATTATTAGAGGCATATGCTGTTTAAGGCCGGGGATAAAAGGTATCTCAGATAACATTCAGGTTCGTTCGATTATTGGTCGATTTCTTGAACATACACGAATCTTTTATTTTCATAATGATGGTAAGCCACATTTATATGGTGCCAGTGCAGATTGGATGCCAAGAAATTTATTCCATCGTGTTGAAGCCTGTTTCCCAATTGAAGAGAAACGTCCACGTGACCAGGTTATAAAATTGGGTTTGTTAAATTATCTTTCTGATAATACTCAAGCCTGGATATTGCAGCCCGATGGAAGTTATAAACAGGCCAAGCCTGGAAATGCTAAACCGCGTTCAGCGCAACAGGTGTTGTTGGAACATTACTGTCGGTAATTAATCCTGTTCAGACACTTTGTATTTTAGTTTGTAACCGGTAACAGAAATGTAGTTACTTTCTGTCTCAAGATCGGCTTCAGTCAACGGGTTGTCTGCCAGCCAACCATCGTCAAATTCAATTTTGATACTATTGCTATCAACATTAATGTCAGGCAATTTAACGGTGTTGCGACTGCGGCTTAATACAATAGCCAGCCGTAATATTATCGTTAACTGGGTCATCTTTGTTCGTATTTCTTCATCTGAAATCAGATCAAAAATCCCAAGGGGGAATTTACGACGATGCGCGCGAACAAGTGTGCTTAAGGTATTTTGTTCTTGCCGTGAGAAACCAGGCAAATCCGAATTACTTAATAGATAGGCGCCGTGTTTATGATATTGGCTGTGAGAAATGGCGAGCCCGACCTCGTGTAAGCGTGCTGCCCATTTGATCATTTTAAAGTCGTCTTTTTTATTCAGGTTCCATGAATCTTTTACAGATTTAAATATTTTTTTAACAATTGTTTCTACCTGATTAGCATGTTCTATATCAATACTGTATCGGTTACTTAATCGATCAACGGTTTTATCCCTGACATCCTGATCATGTTGACGTCCAATCAAGTCATACAACAAACCTTCTCTTAAAGCACCATCTGAATACTCCATAGATTGTATTCCAAGTGCTTCAAAAACTGCAGATAACACAATGACGCCGCCCACAAATACAGGTTTTCGGTTTGGTGAAAGCGTACTGAAATTAATTTTATCGATATTGCCAAAGTCTAATATCGTCTTTCTTAATGAAGATAAAGCATCAGTTGTAATAGTAGAGTCACTCCATCCCTTTTCAACTGAAACTTCAAGAATAGCGCGTATCGTTCCTGATGTGCCCACGACTGAATCCCAGCCATAGTCAAGATAATGATCCTGGATGTTTTCCAGTTCCTGTAAGGCCGCAATGCGAGCCTTGCGCATACGTTTAGGCGTAATCTCACCGTCCTTAAAAAATTGCTGGCTTAAGCTGACACAACCCATAAACAGACTTTCTGTAACAACAGCATCAAAACCCTGACCTATGATTAGTTCAGTGCTGCCTCCGCCGATGTCTACGATAAGACGTTTATCCTTATCATTAAATATAGTATTGGCGACTCCCAGATAAACCAGACGCGCCTCTTCACGGCCGGAAATAATCTCTATCTTGTGTCCCAATGCTGTGTTGGCCCGATTTAAAAAGTCCAGGCCATTTCGGGCCTGTCTTAATGTATTAGTACCGACGGCGCGAACGTTTGAAGCAGGTATGGTAGATGTACGTTGAGCAAATTTTTCCAGACATTGAATCGCAACCTGGATTGCCTCTTCAGTTAGATGTCTGTCATCATCCAACCCTCCTGCAAGCCTCACCATTTCCTTGATACGATCAACTATCAAGGCACGGCCATCGACATAATTTGCGACAACCATATGGAAACTGTTGGAGCCCAGATCGATGGCAGCGTACGTTTCTTTATTATTTGACAAAGGATTGCTCGATTTGTATTAAGCCAATGTTATAGTTATTTAGTCAGGCAGTTCAGGGTTAAAATGTAGCACAATTTATCAGCAATTAATTACGTTTTTATTTATGACTTTTGCACTTTACATTATGCGACATGCAAAATCAGACTGGTCAAGTGGGGCTGGATCTGATTTTGATAGACCATTAAACAAACGTGGCAGGAAGAATGCCAAACGCGTAGGTCAATGGATGCGCGAAAAAGGGCATGTTCCGGATAGGGTTGTTTCGTCAAGTGCAACCAGAGCACGTGAGACAACTGAACTGGTTGTGGAGGAACTCAAGCAGAAAAAACCGAAACAGGTTTTATATGAAGACAGTTTGTATCTGGCTGATCAGGATAAACTGATTGAATTTATACAAATCTATAAAGAAGATTTAAACAGTCTGATGCTGGTAGCGCATAATCCCGGGATGGAACATTTGATTTACCACTTATCCAGTCAAAAGATAAAAGCAGACCTTAACGGTAAAACACTGACAACAGCGAACCTGGTTATCTTTGAATATCCTGATGCTAACTTTGATCCTTTAACGGATAAGGGTGAGTTGATTGCCTTTATCAAACCCAAAGAATTAGATTAAAACTATCTAAAAATTACTGCGTTCGTTATCCTACGTCCCGGCGGTATGTAACCTGACTTTGCTCGTTACATCTTTAGATTAGTTTTAAATATATCCTTGACTGTTGTAGTCAGCTTACTTTTCAGCGACGACGTAAGCAATCCACCCTGCATCCGCATCACCTTCAGTTTCCGGAATAAAGACACCATTTCCTTCTCCGTCTTCATCAGCCTGTTCCCAGTAAACGGTAGGCTTAAATCCGGCTTCAGTTAACATCTCCAGTATTTCCGGCATTGTCCAGACACGCCATTCGTAACTGAATGCATTCATCATTTTTGAACCATCCTTGAATTTAAAATGAATATTGCATTTGGCGATTCCGCTAATAGGGTTGTAACGCTTTTGTTCCCATATATAGGTAAAGTTTTTATTTTTGGTTTTTTCTGAAAGTTCCTGAAATGCTTCGTAACCGCCATAGGCATCCAGAAAGAAAATACCATCACTGACTAACGAATCATAAATACGTTTAAAGTATTCAATTGTCAGTTTACGTTCTTTCAATAACCAGTAACTGAAATTCATTGCCAGAACAATATCGGTAGGCTCCGTTTTTACTGTCATTACATTTTCGTTAAAAACATGAATACGTTCTTGTTGTTCTTTATTCAGTTTCGCGATCTTGTTTTTCTTGCCCCATTCCAGGACTTCTTCATCCAGGTCGACACTATAGGCAATGTTCGATTTGCGGCGTTTTACCCATTCACAGGAAGTATTGGTGGTACCGCAAAAATCTTCACGTAAGGTTTTTGCCTTACGCTTGCGTAGTTTGGTAAATGTTTCATCGACAAAATCGATCTCGGATTCAACACATTGAACCGCTTTTTCATAAAATATATGGCGATCAGCGGTTTCTGCTATTGTTGCTGTGTTCGATTTTTTATTTTTAGTTTTCTTGTTTTTTGAACCCATGTTATTTACCGTTAAGATAGAATTAAATTAAATATGACATATCTGAAAAGCAGTATTATAGCGAATAGTTTCTATTCAAGTTAGATTAAATACTTTTATGACAATTTGGTTAAATTAATAAATGAATTGGTGGGGAAAAATAATCGGTGGTGCCTTTGGTATGATGCTTGGCGGTCCAATAGGGGCTTTATTGGGTGTCGCGTTAGGACATAATTTTGATAAGGGACTAAAAGGTACACCAAATCTAACAGGATTTGGACAACAGGAACGTATACAAACCCTGTTTTATACCACCACTTTTTCGGTCATGGGGCATATCTGCAAGGCCGATGGCCGGGTGTCGGAAGATGAAATTGCGTTGGCACAGAATGTAATGCAACAAATGGATCTGAACGTTGATCAGAAAAAGGCCGCTATCGGTTTGTTTAATGAAGGTAAGAAAGACTCATTTCCTCTACATGATGTGATTCGGCAGTTTCGACAGGAGATTGGCTATCGTCCAAACCTGTTGCGGATGTTTATGGAAATGCAGATTATGGCCGCTTTTGCTGATGGTGAAATGCATCCGGCCGAGCGCGATCTACTTTTAAAACTTTGCCAGCTTCTGAATATTTCACAGCATGAGTTTGAACATCTCTGCATGATGATAGGTGGTCTACATAGTGGCGCATCACAACAAACATCAGCAATATCATTGAAACAGTCCTATGCGGTTCTGGATCTTGATGAAAATGCTGACGAAAATGACATTAAACGGGCCTATCGACGCTTAATGAACCAGCATCACCCGGATAAACTGGTTGCCAAAGGCCTGCCTGAAGAAATGATGAAAATCGCTGCCGAAAGGACGCATGAGATCAAGCAGGCCTATGAAACTATAAAAAAGGCAAAAAATTTTTAGAGCCTGTATTTAATTACTATGTTCGCTACGTTTTGGGACGGGTTTTTATTAAAAACGGATTAACATGATATGCGGTCACATTTTCGTCATCATCGGTTATACTAGGGCCGGTTAGAAGCAGAGCGGTGTAACAATGAAAGTAAGTACAATTCTCGATAAAAAGGGTAACGACATATACAGCATATCTCCGGATGGCACCTTGAAAGACATGGTGAAAGACATGCTTTCACTTAGCATTGGTTCATTACTGGTATTGAACGAAGATGGGTCAATTGCCGGCATCATTACCGAGCGTGATTTTTTACATAATGTAAATAAACACCCGGACACATGGGAAAGTGTTCGTGTCGGTGATGTGATGATTACGAAAGTCGTGAGTGCGGAGCCGGATGAAACGCTGGAGGAAGTCATGTCTATCATGACTAAACACCGGGTTCGTCATATACCGGTTACTGAAGGCGGAAAAGTGGTTGGTATGCTCTCTATTGGCGATATTATCAATGCTTCACTGGATGAAACGAATTTCCAGAATGAGCTTTTAAAACGTTATATCAAAAACTGGCCGGAAGAAGAGGAAGGGCAACATCCCGTTGCCTGAAGGCTATAAATCGATAGGGTTGTAATCCTGGTCGGTAATAACCAGGTTGTTGCTTTTGGCAAAATCAATCAGAAAATCATAGGTCATTGGTTCCTTATTCTGTAATTCCGGCTGGATTACAAAGCATTTG
>JBNLAL010000094.1:0-6238 GCA_050302115.1 Gammaproteobacteria bacterium
GGATGTCTTTACGCAGGGTGTTTTCGGTGCAGTAACGGCACAATCTATTGCAAAAAAAGAACATGCCAGGCAGGCAAGTATTATCGGCTTTTTATCAGGCCTGTTGGCCGATGCCGATGTATTAATTCAATCAAGTCACGACCCTTTATTAACACTGGAATATCATCGGCACTTTACCCATTCAGTTTTTTTTATTCCTGTCGGTGCTTTAATTGCGTTTCTGATCTTATGGCCATTCTTTAAAAATAACTTATCGAATAAAAGTTTATACCTCTATTGTTTTGCAGGGTTCCTGTTTAGTGGTTTTATTGATGCCTGCACCAGTTATGGTACCTATCTGTTTTGGCCAATTATTAATGAACGCATTGCCTGGCATATTATTGCTATTGTTGATCCGGTTTTTACCGGGGTATTACTTATTGCCTTGCTTATTGGCTTTAAACAAAGAACGTTTATAGCAGCAAGAACAGGTTTATTTATCGCAGCGCTTTACTTGATGTTCGGTGTTGTACAATTAAACCGTGCAGAATTGTTTATGAACAAGATTGCAACAGAACGTGGACATGAAATCAGTCGTTTAATGGTTAAACCGACATTGGGTAATAACATTCTCTGGCGATCAATCTATCTGGCAGATGACAGGTTTTATGTCGACGCCGTTAGAACAGCCTTGTCGATTAAATTATTCGAAGGTGAATCAGTCAGTCAATTTAATTTAGAAAGAGATCTTCCTGAATTGGATACCCATTCTATCCTGGCACAGGACATCCAACGTTTTGAAACCTTTTCCGATGGTTATGTCAGTTTCTACCCGGGCAAGCCGCACATATTGGGCGATGTGCGTTATTCGATGAATCCCACCAGCGTCGTACCACTCTGGGGGATTGAAATGAATTTAAGCAAGCCCGAACAACATGTGAAGTATGAGTTTTTTCGGAATTCATCGAAAGCAATCCGAAAACAGTTTATGGAAATGTTGTTTAACAAAGATTAAGTTAAAGGTTATTCGACTTTAGGTTTTCTGAGTTTCCATGGGTTAGGTAACTTGCCTTGAAATGATAACGACAAACAGGCACCAATAATCAAGATAGCCCCAATACTGGAACCGATATCCGGTAATTCATTCCAGCCAATCCATCCGATTAACGTTGCCATAACCACTGTGACATAAGTAAACGGTGCAACGGTGACGGCATCATTATGTGTAAAAGCATAGGTCAGTAATGTCTGGCCTCCAGTCGCACAGATGGCCGCTAATACCATGATAGAGACATCAAACATGCTGGGCGTTTGCCAAAGCCAAATCATGATCGTTCCCGAATATAACGTTGTGGTGATACTGAAATAAAATACCGTGCGTAAGACAGGTTCAGTATTGGCCATATAGCGTACCAGTACCTTGGCTGAGGCTATGAAAAAACCGGAGCATAAACCGACCAGGGCTGCCAGAGTAAACAGGGCCGTGCCCGGTTTTAATATTAATGCAACACCGATAAAACCGACCAATAATGCAAAGGTTGTTTCTATGGAAACTTTTTCTTTTAGTATGGGCATAGACATTAAGCCTATGAACAAGGGTGAGGTTGCGTTTAGTAAAGTCGATTCGGACAGGCCGACATGACCAATAGCATAAAAGAAACAGGACATGGCGCAGATGCTGATAAAGCCACGGAATATATGCATATGCAAGATGGGCGTTTTAATAAAATCAGGCCCTTTGGGTAAGACTATCGGTAATATAATTATCAGTCCGAATAAACAACGAAAAAATACCAGTTGTGGTGCCGGTAGTTCCGAAGAGGCCAGTTTGATGCAGGTCGCCATAACGGCGAAACAACAGGCAGAACAAAATGCAGGCAGGAAACCATGAATTAAATAACGTTTATTGATTTGCATATACTTTAATTATTTCCCTGTAATGCTTTTTGCATACTGTCTAACTCATCCCAACGCCACATGGCGGTTTCGAGTTCATCCTGTTTTTTATGTAGCTCATCCAGGACCGGTTGTTGTTCTTCATAGGGACGTGAATAGAAATCTTCTTCCTGTGTTTGTTGTTCGAGTTCGTTTACTGCCTGCTCGAGTTTTTCGATTAATTCCGGTAACGATTCCAGTTCCAGCTTAAGTTTGTAACTCAGTTTATTGCTGCTACGTTTTTTTTTGTTGTCGGCGTTTTTATTTTTCCCTTTGGTCCCGATCGGGTTGTCCATCTCGGCCAGTTTTTTGCCATGTCTGACCCAGTCGCTGAAACCGCCGGCGTAGTTTTGAATCTGGCCGGAATCTTCAAAGACTAAAATAGAACTGACGACGTTATCCACGAACTCACGATCATGACTGACAATGATCAAGGTGCCTTTATATTCGGACAAGCGATCTTCCAGTACTTCCAGCGTTTCCACATCAAGGTCGTTAGTCGGTTCGTCGAGAACCAGTAGATTGCTCGGGCGGGTTAATAACTTGGCAAGGATAACGCGGTTTTTTTCACCACCGGAAAGTACTTTAACAGGAGTCATCGCGCGTTTCGCCGAAAACAGGAAACCACGTAGATAACCGATCACATGACGTTCCTTGCCATTCAGTTTAATGTAGTCAGCACCATCGCCGACAATCTGGGCAATCGTTTTGTTTGGATCAAGCTCACGCCGCAGTTGATCAAAGTAGGCAATCTCAAGGTTTGTTCCGATCTTGACCGTTCCAGAGTCCGGTTCGATTTCACCAAGTAATATTTTTAATAATGTACTTTTACCGACACCGTTATTACCGACCAGTCCAATGCGATCACCGCGCATGATCTTGAGCGATAATTTATCAATTAATTTTTTACCACCATATCCGTGACAAATATTTCTTGCTTCAATCACCTTGCGTCCGGATTGTTCTGCTTCTTCTATATGTATACGGGCTTTATTTTGTGGTTTTAATCGTTTTGCCACTTCCTCACGCATGGCCATTAATGAACGTACCCGACCTTCATTACGTGTCCGTCGTGCTTTAATGCCCTGACGTATCCAGGTTTCTTCTTCGCTCAGTTTTTTATCAAACAGGGCATTCGCTTTTGCTTCCTCTTCCAGTGCTTTTTCTTTATTAATGAGGTAATCATTATATGTACCGGGCCAACTGGAGAGTTGTCCACGATCGAGTTCAATAATGCGTGTTGCCAGGCGTTGTAAAAAGGCACGGTCATGGGTAATAAACAACACCGCACCATTAAAATTAAAGATACGGTTTTCCAACCATTGGATCGTGCTCAGATCCAGATGGTTAGTCGGTTCATCGAGTAATAATAACTGTGGGTTACTGACCAGGGCCTTTCCCAGTGCGACACGCCGACGCCAGCCACCGGATAATTCATGGAGTTTTAAATCAGCCGGCAGGTCGAGTTCCGAGATAATCGTGTCGACACGTTGATCAATATGCCAGCCACCTTCGGCTTCAATCTGGTGTTGTAAATCCTGTAATTCACGCAATTTTATTTTTTCATCCTTGAACTCCTTATGCGACAGGGCTTCGTATTCATCCAGTAATATTTGTAAATGACGCAAACCGTCTGCAATATATTCTCTGACAGTAATATCGTGGGTTTCAGGTAAGGCCTGTTCCAGTTGACTAATACGGAGATGAGATTGTTTAACGATCTCACCGCTGTCCGGTTCCATACGACCGTTGATGATATTGATCAGGGTTGATTTGCCTGCACCATTACGCCCGATCAGACACACTCGTTCACCCGATTCCAGGGACAGACTGACATTATCCAGAATTAACTGGTCGCCAAGTTCAAGTGAAATCTCGTCAAAGGTGATTAAAGGCATAACATTGAAGTGCTTATTAAAGGCTCGCGATTATATAGTATTTGTGACAAAGCGACAGGATTTGTCTATGTGGCTAATCGTGGTAACTTACGGTCTTTCTAATAGATATGCCAGTCAATGGGGAGCACCATGTTAAACAAGATTTTCGAGATGCAGACCGAATTAAATGATTACGTTTTTGCCAAAAACCATTTGAAAGACAAGAGTGGTGAAGATTTAAGCATGCAAAAAATAATTAGCGCTGCAGCAGAAAATAAACTCATGGTGAATGATTTGCCCAATGAATGGCTGGTTAACTATGCAAAGGCAATGAAGGAAGAACTGATCGAACTGGATGAAGAATTATTATGGAAATGGTGGAGTAAAGATGAGATCGATATGCAAAATATCCGGGTGGAGCTGATCGATATTTTGCATTTTCTTGTTTCGGCGATGATGTGTGCCGGGCTTGATGCGGATAAGGTTTTGGACATCTACCAACAAAAACATGCGGTTAATTTAAAACGACAGGATTCAAATTATAAGAAAGCCACCAAGACTGAAGATGATAATAAAGGAATCGCTTAAACGGCTACTTGTTCAATTAGTGAAATAATTCTGTCCTGAGTTTCCTCGGACGGTGCGACGAAATGCATGCCTGAATAATAAAGGTGTTCTTTGCTTGTGTTGAAAGCTTCCCAAACCTTGTAAGCGGAAACAATAATACGCTTTGTTTGATTATCTTCTTTTTTTGCCCCAAACCAGATTCGTAATTCCTGCTGTTTTTTCAGTGGCACCCTGGTGACCAGCATCATGCCACCGTGATTAAGGTTTTCTGCATAGCCCAGTAACTCATCGGTTTCCTGCAAATAGACCTTTAGACGAACAGAAAATCGTTTTGATCTTCGTCTTTCTTCTGTCTGGATTTGTGCACTCATAGTCCTGCCTTGAATAGATGTCATGACTTAATTATCGGCAGGGTTTCGGATTTATTAATAGCTAGCTAATCATCCAATATTTTCAGTAGTCCCAGTATTTGTTCCCGGATTGATTCCGAAGGCGATATAAATTGCAAGCCTGTGTAATAAAAACGCTTTTCATCATCCGTAAAACTATCCCAGACTTTATAAGCTGAAACAAAGATCCGGTGGGTTCGTTTTTCTTCTTTATCAGCACCAAACCACAATTCCAATTCCATATTATCGGGTACGGGTTTTTCCGTCATAAGCATCATTCCCTCCTGGCTTACATTATCTGCATAACCAAGTAGTTCATCTGACTCTTGTAGGTATACTTTAAGACGAGTCGAAAAGCGTTTTATCCTGCGTCTTTCCTGCATAGGTGCTTATGGATTTTTCAACTTATTTAAGGCAGTATAAAAAAATCCCGGGGAGAAAGATAATGATAAATACAACCAAAAAAGCAGTTAGCGTTTATTTCATTATTACTGTTCTATTTAATTTAGCCGCATGTGAATCAATTTCTAATGAACCTAAGAAAATTGAATTCCTGAATAATAAATTCGCCATATCAATACCCGCGAGCTGGTCAACATTAAACGACCTGAATGAAATGGCAGAAATTCAGGTTGGAAACCTTTTTAAAGAAGCTTATACGATTATTTTATCCGAGAATAAAATGGATTTTAGTGATATGACATTACAGTTACATAGTGACATAACACGTTCCCTGATTCAGGAAGGGCTTGAAAATTATCAGCAATCTGCTCCAGAGCAAATTAAAGTAAATAATTATCCGGCTATACGTTATCAATTATCAGGCACGGTTGACGGGACAAATGTTATCTATTGGCATGTCACGATAGAAACTGACGATTATTATCATCAATTGTTGTTATGGAGTTTAAAATCAAAATTTGATGGCAATAAAGCAGACTTCAATAGCGTCATTAATTCGTTTTCCAAAGTAGAACAGTCTAATAAATAAGTTCCTTTTTAGTTTGTTATTTCTCTGGCCTTATTAACGACCTGCAAAATATTTTCGATAACTGCCCCCGGTGCTTCGGCATAAATGTTATGGCCACTCCCTTCTATTATATTGTGCCAACTGTTTTTACTAAGTGTTGTAAGGTCATGCTGCATTTCCCTCCATTCCTGCTCAAGTGAAACGCCATTGATCACGGGTAACTGATTTTCTCCACGTGTTAATACGGCCAATGGGACATCTGGCATGGGGCCGGCATATTTCACCTGGTAGGCACTCTCTTTAAAACTCCTGAGTTCTTCCATTTGGGCAAAGGTTGCTTTACGGCTGGAGTTTAAAAAATACCAGCGTTTTTGTAATTCATTCATATCAGAAGGAGCAGGTTCTTTGCGTGATACTTTTAATGGTCGTTTGTTTTTTATGCTGTCTAGTTCTGATAAACGATATATTTGATCCGGGTGTGATGATTCAACAAATACGGCACCAACAGTTTTATCCGGGTA